>NZ_JBQTGJ010000005.1:400-255681 GCF_052400685.1 Geofilum sp. OHC36d9 | reverse complement strand
GCTATTTGTTAACATGGCAATTCCTTTTTTTTTCATTTTACTTGACTTTTTACGTCAAGCTATTTCAGAATATGACACAACAGCCACCGTCAAAGGTGTGACAAGTAACGGCAAACAGGTAACAGCCGTTGGAAAAATTGTAAAAATCACCGTAATCAATAATTTTTGACACTGCACTTTGTCGCCGACCAACAAATCATATTAAATAATATCGGTGTGATTGTGATTGGTTTGTATTTAAGTGAGTTAACTTGTTGCTTGTTCAGGTAAAAATTTGCTGTTAAACAAATCGACAATATACCGATTGGGCAGTGTCATGACTCAATTTGTATCAGCAAGGAACCTAAAATGCCTGATAAGAAATGTTTAAATTTAAGGCTTGCGAAGTCTTAAAAATGGAAGTTTTCGTTCGTAAATGATTATATTGAAAGTACCAGTGACTATAAGTATGATGTTTTTTATTGGTTTTTCAACTCAATACCCACTTTATCGCCGATTCAACAGTGCTAAAAGGTCTTGAATGATAGCCTTTATCCTCTTTTTTTACTAAAATCGGAATAACAATATCTCTGGGATTTTGAGTGATTATAGCAATTTTTTTATTCCCAAATACATCCAGATGCTTTTTGTAGAAACCCGCTATCGAAATGTGTCTCTCAATTTTTATATTGAAATTTGATTTTCGGTAATCTAAAATGAAGCCCTTAATTTCTTTGGGTATTAAATTATTCTCAAAAGCATATTCCCACGAAGATTCTATGTCTTCAACGCCAATCAATCCATAATAGTATTTGTATAAAATACCTGTTGAACGATCAAATTCATATTTGAATTTTTTATCCATTTAGTAAAGAAATAAACCGAGTAATAAATTTTATGAAATAAGGAAAAGCTTATTTGCGGTAAATCTATTAAAAAATACATGGATCCTTATCATTATTCAGTTTATTATTTAGTGCTTGCATGCAAACACTGGTGCCGGATAGGGAAGTCTCGTATTTGAGGTTAAATCCGAAGAACGGGAATTTGTGGTATAAATGTGTGTTTTGAGTGTAAGCGTAACGTCACGATCGGGTTTATTGGCAGGTTTTTGTTTAGTATCATAATAACGATAAGGGGGGGGACTTTAAATCACCCCCCCCTTATCGCTTCTAAAGTATGTAGTTTGACCTATAAAGTTCAGATTCAGGGTTGGCACGGCTTTCAAAATCTAAATTTATGGTGTAAATAATCATTGTGAAAGCCAGCACAACACCGAAGTTGAACTTTACCGATAAACTTTAACTACTCTTTTATTTCAACTTCGGTGCTGAACGATGGGGCAGGTAGCCCCGCGCTGTTGAACAATGATGCTTCAGCGCCGTTTTTATAGGCGTAGCGAACGTTAACTGGTTCTTTTACTTTTGGGGTTGATACTTCTATGGTTTCATTTACAATTTTTGCAGTGGCTGGGTAGAAGACGCCATCTTTTCCGGCTATTCCAAATTGATTGGGGATCTTAGATTTTAGGACTAAACCATCGTAAACATGTTCGAAAGTAAGTCTGACTTTATTTCCAATCACTTCGTGACCCCGAAGCAGCGGACCTGAAAAAGGGGTCTCTATGCCGTAATCGTTTGCCAAAGCCCATAAAGCCAATCGTTCGCCAACTTCTTGTTTCTTGGCGGGGTGAATATCGTTTACGTTTCCAATATCAAGGGTGACGGCCATTCCTGTGTTGGGGATGTCGAGCATGCGGCGTTGTGCGTCACGAAGGCCTGCCGATGAAATGCCGCTGGGATCTCCGTAATTCCACGGGGCCAGTTGTACATAATAGAAGGGCATGGTCTCATTTTTAAAGCGGTTACGCCAGTTGGTGATCAGCATCGAGGTTAGTCGCATGTACTGACCGGCCCGCCCTACGTTGGCTTCTCCCTGATACCAGATAGTGCCTTTGAGGCTAAATGGGGTGAGTGGCGAAATCATAGCATTGTATAACACGCCAGGTGTTTGTGAGGAGATGACCAAGTCGACTTTAGGCCGTTTGCTGAAACTGTCTTTCTCTGGATCAAAGAGATATAGCTGGTGGGCTATCAATTGGCCCCCGACTTTGTATTTCCATTCGCCGGCCACTGATATTGCGACGCTCGGATCGTCGGTGCGGAAAAGACGCATTGATTTATCGGTGCCCATGAAGCCGCCGCCCCCTTGCAGGTCAAGAACTTTTACTGTCAGTCTGACTTTGCCCGTTGTTACTTCTGCGGCTGGGATGGTGTAAACCCGGTTGGCCTGCCAGAAGCCTTCCTGCTCGTGTGCGCCTATTTCTTTGCCATTTAGGTAGGTGACATCTATATCGTCAATGGCGCCTAACGTCAGCGTTAGTTCTTTACCGGCCCAATCCTGCGGTATCACAATTTCTTTCGCGAACCAAACAGCACCATCAAATTCGCCGATCTCTGTGGCTTCGAAAGACGATGGCAGTTGCATGCTTTTCCAATTGGTGATATCGGTCTCAGTATTGGTGAAATATTGATTGAAGATATCGATTCCCTGGTAGGGCTGTGGATTTTCTTCTGTTGTCTCAAGATTTATGGATTTCATGCCCGATAGCCATTTTTTGTAAGCAGCTTCTTGCGGTGCAATTTGTTTTAATTTTTTAGTAAGATCTTTAAAATCTTTGTCAATGGTTAGCATGTCCGGACTAATCCACGCCTCCATGGGGGTTCCGCCCCAACTGCTGTGAATAATGCCCACCGGTATCTTGAGCTCGGCCTGTAGCTTGCGGGCAAAAAAGAGCGCTGTGGCACTGAATGAACCGGCCGTTTCCGGTGATGATACCACCCATGAACCGGTTACGTCGGTCGCCGGTGACGAGGTGACATTTCGGGCTACTGTAAACATCCGAATGTTGGGATTTGACGCGCCGGCAATTACCTCGGCCGAATGTTCCACTGGGTTGTTGGGCAGCCAACCGGCAAGGGGCATTTCCATGTTCGACTGTCCGGAGGCTAGCCATACTTCGCCCAACATTACATTGTTTATTGTAATGACGGTGTCGCTTCCGCTGACGGTTAGTGTGTAAGGACCTCCTGCCTCGATGGTGGAGAGCGTGGTTTGCCAGCTGCTGTCTGCTTCTACAACAGTGGTGGCTCTGTTACCCCAGTCGCCTGTAACAACTATTTCTGAGTTGGGCTGTCCTTTGCCCCATATTACCGCCTGACTGTTTTGCTGAAGCACCATATTGTCGGAGAAAATTGCTGGGATTTCAAGTGGTGCCTGTGTGGTGCAGCTTACAATAGTTAGTAGTGGCAACACCAATAATGCGATGTTCAATAATCGATTGAAAATTTTCATGTCCTTAAAATTTGATTTTTATTGACTACATGGATTTATTCAAAAATACTGATTTTTCTTTTCGGGATTACTTGCTATAGCTCAATTTAGTTCGTTTTCTGTTTGTGAAAAATGACGGTCTGTTTGTCTGATTTAAGTCCGAAGCCTTTCGAATCGGAAATACAGTGGGGAGTTCAAAGGCACATTGTTATTGTGTTTTATAGGTTCTTTTGATTGTTTCGCATTTAATTTTAGTCGCCTGATGCAACGGCATCCTGGTCAGGGAAAATGTTTTTGTTCATCTTTTCAGGGCGCCTGAAATTGATTCCTGCTTGCTCTTAATCCAGGGTTTGCCCAGCTCTCAAAGTGTGAGTTTACTCCAGTAAATGACCATTTTGAAAGCAATCGTCACGTACAAATGACGTTTTTTGCTGTCATTAATAAGTGTCCCCCCATAAAATCCAGAGTTTGATCTATAAAGTTACAACTATAATTAAGCTAAGATTATCTGTTTGTGCAAAAAATAAAGGCAGGTTAATAATCCTATCATTTTTTGATTCAAAAATGTCAATATCGATAAACTCAGTATCATTATTCGGAAGTCAGTTTTGCAGTGAGATCGAAAAGATAGAACGGTATTGCTGGTGTCCCATACGAAAACGTCGTTACCGACGTTTTTGAAGTGTGGTAAATAAACATTTTACGGACAAGCATATCGCAGAAATTGGATTTTATGGACCACTTTTACTTAGAAAGAGTCTAAATCTATAGACTGTCATCGACTTTGTTGCCCGGGAGTATGTTTTGTTTTTAAATTCTTTATAAATAGCAAATAAATTTCTGTAGTTCATGGTAGTAAGTTTTATCGTCCCGCCTGAAATATCGTCCGAAAACCCTGCTGAACGCACGGCCGGTTGCACACGCATGGTTTATCCCATGCCCAATATTTATGAATTGATTGTTGCCGCAGTGCTCGAAAATGCTGGTTACGACGTTCGTTACATCGATTGTGTAATGGAAAAAAAGCAATGGCGCGACTTTGATCGTTTTTTGTCGAAAGATGATAGTCGTGTGTATCTTTTGTGGACGGTAAATCTTTCCATCGAAACAGATATTGAGGCGGCAAAACTGATACGCAGCAAGCGCCCTGATGCTTTTGTCTTGTTCCTGGGTCCCGGAGCAACCTATTTTACCGATAAGTTTTTGTTGGATGACAAAATGATGGTGGTGAGAGGTGAGCCCGAGGATACTGTGGCTGAATTAATTGAGTGTTTTCATTCGGAGCGTGATGTCGATAATGTGAAGGGCCTTTCTTTTTTAAAGGACGGACAGATATGTCGTAACCCAACCCGACCATTGATTCGTGATCTGGATCGGCTGCCATTCCCGGCGCGTCATTTTATCGAAAAATATCCGTACAGTAATCCCAAACTTAAGGTTCATCCTTACACAACGGTCTTAACATCCCGCAATTGTCCTTATCAGTGTATTTATTGCGTCCCCAGTTCTTTGACCTTTGCGCGTGAAATTGAGTTTAAAGCCGCCAAAGGTCATAAACCCCCGGTGTCCAGTCGCTCGGTTGAAAACGTAGTGGCCGAAATTGATGAATTGGCTTCCAAAGGCTACAAATCTATTGCTTTTATTGACGATAATTTTATTGTCTCGGCTAAACGTTTACGTCCAATTTGTGATGCCATCAAAAAGCATGGTTTATTATGGGGATGTCAGGCCCGCGTGGATGCCATAACCGACGAAATTGCAAGCATATTGGGCGATGCCGGTTGCTGCTTTGTCGATTTGGGCGTGGAGTCGTTTAATGACGAGATCCTCGCATACATAAAAAAGGGAATTACCCGTGATGATATTTTTAGGGGTATTAATTTGTTGAAAAAATATAAGGTTCCTGTAAAACTTAATATCCTGATAGGAACCAGTCCGCTGGAAACCGAACAGACCATTAAAGAGACGCTTAAAGAATCAATGAAATTAGGGGTTAGCCAGGTGATGTTTAACATTGTGGCCCCTTTCCCGGGCACGGAGTTTTATGAATTGGCCCTTAAAAATGACTGGATTGTTGGCGGCCATTACGTCCCTACCGACGTACAACGGCATTCTATCCTGAATTATCCCAATTTATCAACCCAACAAATGACCCGTTTACTTTATCGGAATAATATGTCGTTTTTTCTGCGTCCTTCCTTTATTTGGTTGCATATCAGGAAATTCAGATCATGGCATGACTTTGTGACTGCTTTTAAGGCTTTAAAAATTAAATTGTTTGGCTAATGAAGTTGTCGGTCATTCTTTTAACGTGGAATTCAGCGAATGATGTTAAGCCTTGTCTGGACTCGGTGTTGGAATCAACCGCTCATATTGAATGTGAAGTCATTGTGCTCGATAACAATTCGGAAGACGGCACGCTGGAGTTGCTGAAGCAGTATAAAGACCGGATTTTGTTACTTCGCAATACCGGAAACCAGGGGGTTGCCAGAGGACGAAACAGGGCGCTGCTGAAAGCGTCGGGCGAGTTTATATGGATATTGGACATTGATACGGTCGTGAACAAACCGGCTGTTGACGCCATGCTGTTACATCTCGAAACGGTGCCTGATACCGGAATTTGTGGCTGTAAGCTTAAGTCGTTGCAAGGGGAGGTGCAGGATAGTTGTCGACAGATGCCTTCTCTGCGTTATAAATTTCTGAATATTTCAATTCCATTGCTTGAGCGATGCGGCTGTTTTGCCGCTTTTCGTGAACGGTTGATGCGTTGGAATAACAAACAGTTTTATCACCAACAGATGTTGGGAGGGCAGTTTTTTGAAGTGGGCTATCTTATTGGTGCTTGCCAGATGTTTCACCATTCGGTGTTGAGTGCGGTGGGATACCTGGACGAACATATTTTTTACGGCCCTGAAGATGCCGATTTTTGTCTGCGTATCCGAAATGCCGGATTAAAAGTGATATATCTTCCCCATGTGTCCATTGTGCATCATTATATGCGTATCTCCAACAAGCATCTGTTTAGTCGTATGAGCTTTTTACATTTAAAAGCAATCATCTATTTTTTATGGAAAAACAGGGGGAGCTTATAACTTCCCATGATTCTATCCGGAGTCTGTCCATCAAGTTGGACTTTCTGACCAAACTCTATCCCCGGTTTATTTAAGGTTGCATTCAAACAATTACACGCTTCAGATGGTTAGTTGAACGCAATGAACGATTCAATATTAATGGTTTGAGTAGGAATGTTGATATGGCTGTGGAGTTATCAGTGGTGATAGTAACGCACAACAGTTTGCCTTTTGTGCGGCTTTGTTTGGATACTTTGTTTTGGCAGACCGATGACCGTTTGGAGGTTATTATGGTAGATAATGCCAGCAGCGACCAAACGGTAAGTGTTGTTCGGACGAATTATCCCTTGGTAAAAGTGATTGCCAATGACAAAAATGTGGGATTTGGGACCGCTTGCAATCAAGGTATGCGGGTTGCTTTAGGTCGCTATTACCTCATGCTGAATCCAGATACAGTGGTGCCCGAAGATATTACCCAACGGGTGCTCGCTTTTATGTTGGATCATCCCGATTGCGGCGGAATGGGCGTTTATATGACCGATGGAATGGGGTGTTATTTGCCGGAATCCAAGCGGGGATTGCCAACATTGTTTCGGTCTTTTTGTCGGTTTTCGGGACTGACAGCCTTATGCCCTGCATCCAGGCGATTGGCCGGCTATTACCTGGGACATTTATCCGAATATGAAGTCAGCGAAGTTGAGGTCTTATCAGGCGCCTGTATGGTTTTGAGGGCCGATGCCATTGCGAAATGCGGTGGGTTTGATGAGCGTTTTTTTATGTATGGCGAAGATATTGATTTGTCGTGGCGGCTGAAAAAGGCCGGCTTTAAAATTTTTTATAATCCGTCTATTTCTATTATTCACTTTAAAGGGGAAAGTACCATTAAAGATGATCGCTATGTGAAGCATTTTTTTGGTGCCATGGGCTTGTTTTACCATATTCATTTTAAAAGCTATTGGAATCGGTTGTTGCGTCCGGTTGTGTTTTTTATGACCAGATGTTTGTCGTTGGCGAAGCGATGGCAGCTGGCCTGGCACAACCGAAGATCAGTTGTGAGTGGAGATGATTCTGACAAGGAGTCGGAGGTGATTGCCATAGATGCCTCAGGCGCTTTTATGATGGGTAATGCTGACTTAGGCAGCGATTTTGCATCTGTGGCGTGGCTTGACATGCACTCATTATCGCCCCGGGAGGCATTGCATATTGTTCAGGACAAAGCCTGTGGAAAGTGTAAGGTGGTATGGCTGGATGCACGTCATGAATATGGATTTGAGGTGACTGATGTGGAAAAAAGAACACGGGTTTTTAAGGTCTTGAAGAAGGTGTTATAGAGATGCTTTCATCAGGAATCAATGGGTGCCAATGGTTTGCAAATGACTGATGACGACCGTTGGTTTGTTTATACTTTTTGCATAAGTGCTTATTCTCTTTTATCTTTCCTGCTGTTATATGTAATACAATTGTTGGTATGATAAAAAATGATTTGATATCTCTGAGGGCCGTGGAGTTGGATGATGCAACGCGGTTGTATCAATGGGAAAATGATATGCGGCTATGGCGGGTGAGCAATACTCTCACCCCTTTTAGTCGTTACCAGATGGAGCAATATGTTAAGTCGGCCCAAACTGATATTTATCAAACGGGACAATTGCGGCTCATGATTGATTTGCTCAAGGATAAGGCGGTTTCTGAAACCGTGGGGATTATGGATTTGTTTGATTTTGACGCATACCATCAACGGGCCGGAGTGGGCGTGATGATTCACGAAAACTGGCGTGAGCAGGGCGTCGCTTCGTCGGCCTTGGCGTTACTGATACAATATGCTTTTGGGGTGTTGGGCCTGCATCAGATTTATTGTAATATACAGGCCAGTAATGCAGTGAGTCTCAAATTGTTTACCAGCGCCGGGTTTCAGCTTATTGGGGTGAAGAAGGATTGGGTGCGCACGGGCGATGGTTTTGAGGATGAACTAATGCTTCAATTGATTAAAACGGGGGCGCGTTCAGAGTTTCAAAAGTGGGAATTTCGGAGAGCACCCGGGACTGATGCGTGCGGGGATGAATGAATAAACAATACGTTGACAGACCATTGGTGATGATGATGTGACTTACGCCGAGACGTGTGTTGTAGCGTCCGGCTTGTTGAATGGTGACGTTGCTCAGAGGTACTTCGGGGGCTTTGCATTCGACGATGAGTACAGGTTTTCCCTGTCGGTTGTAAACAACAATGTCGGCCCGCTGGCGCAGTTGGTTGACCAGCACCAGCTTTTCGACGGCGATGAGGGCCTGTGGATAGTTTAAACTGATAAGCAGATGGATGAAATGTTGACGCACCCATTCTTCGGGCGTGAGGGCTACAAATTTTTTGCGGATGACATCGAATACCCGCGGTTTTTTGTTTGTGGTGTCTATGCGTAGTGGTGCTGCCGGAAGATTGAGTGTTTGCATGGTGTTTGTTTGGTGCAAATTTGAAGAAATTTGCTGTAACTGCAAAGTGGTTGCTGAATTGTGAAATGGATGAAGTGCTTGCCGGTTGCGTGAGGGATTGAAGCGGAAACCCCACAGCGTGGTGTTGCCTATATTCTCAAGGCGATGCGCAATTACCTCTGAGTGGCCCACAACCCGTTGACGAAGCGGTTACGAAGCGAGGAGTTGCAGCGTAAAGCCCGACCCGACGAAGGCGGGACACGCCCCATAGCTGTTTTTGAAGGGCGGTTGGTGGCTGTTGTTTTTTATGGCGGGTTGCGTGCGTATTGATTTTGGGGAATGGTTTGTTATTAGAAATAGATAAATTATCTTTCGGGATGCTTATTAAATGTATGTTATGAAAACGAAACAGGAAATAGTGGAAAATTGGTTGCCGCGCTATACAGGACGTGAGCTGACTGATTTTACCGATTATATTTTGTTGACCAATTTCAGCTATTATGTTGAGCTGTTTTCGAAATGGTATAATGCTCCTGTTTTGGGCGAGAATAGTAATATGCCCAATTGTAGTGCCAACGGTATTACCATTATAAATTTTGGGATGGGTAGTCCAAATGCGGCTACGGTAATGGATTTGTTGAGTGCGATAAAGCCGAAGGCGGTGCTTTTTTTGGGTAAATGCGGGGGGCTGAAAAATATTAATAAGCTGGGCGATTTAATTTTGCCTATTGCGGCGATTCGCAGCGATGGTACGTCGGACGATTACCTGCCGGCGGAGGTGCCGGCTTTGCCCGCTTTTAGTTTGCAACGTGCGGTGTCGTCGGCCATACGCGACGAGGGAAGTGATTATTATACAGGAACGGTGTTTACAACCAATAAGCGGGTGTGGGAGTATGACGAACGCTTTAAGAGATACCTTGGTAAGACGCGGGCTATGGCCATTGATATGGAAACGGCGACGATATTCACGGTGGGGTTTGCCAATTCGATACCAACGGGTGCGCTGTTGCTGGTGTCGGATCAGCCGATGATTTCGACGGGCATCAAAACGGCGGATAGTGATAAAAAAGTGACGAAGAATTTTGTGGAGAGTCATATTCGTATTGGGGTGAAGGCGTTGGAAGAAATTATTCATGACGGTAGGTCGGTGAAACACCTGAAGTTTGATAATTGGTGATCTGAACGTTGTAACACCAACAGGCGGTTGTGTTATTTTGACGCAGCATGCCTATGATAATCTGCACAAAGCAATATAATAAATGACATTTGAAGAGATATTGAAACAAGCCTCGGCGGGTCAGCTGGCTCCGATTTATTTTTTGACCGGTGAAGAGCCTTATTTTATTGATAAGCTGGCAACGACCATTCAGAAGCATGCGTTGAAGGATGAGGAGCGTGCTTTTAATGAGGCGGTATTTTACGGTAAGGATGCCGATACCACGGCGGTGATAGAGACGGCACGTCGTTTCCCCATGGGCGCGACGCGTCAACTGGTCGTGTTGCGCGAGGCACAGGAGCTGAACGGCTTCGATCGGTTTGAAAGTTATTTTCGTACCCCGCAACCATCTACGGTATTGGTTATTAGCTATAAATATAAAAAGCTTGATAAGCGGACCAAAGTTTATGCTGCTCTTAAAGCGCAGAAGAAAGCTGTGATATTCGAGGGGAAGCGGCTGTACGATAACCAGGTTGGGGCCTGGATTAACGGTTACCTGAAAGAGCGGGGACTGACCATTGAGCCCAAGGCACTGGTTATGCTGACGGACTATCTCGGCTCGGAACTCGAAAAAGTGGTTCAGTCTGTTGATAAGCTGGTGGTGGCTATGGGGCCGGGGGTTACTAAAATATCGGAGGATCATGTTTACCGAAATGTTGGCGTCAGCAAGGAATATAATGTGTTTGAGCTACAGAAGGCGCTATACACCCGCAATGTTGAAAAAGCCAACCGCATTGTTAAAGTGTTTGGCGCCGATCCTAAAACGTATGCCATGCCGGCCATAACGGCGACTTTGTTTGGCTATTTCAGCAAGTTGCTGACCTATTATTATCTGCCCGATAAAAGCAAGTCAAACGTGGCTTCGCAGTTAAAGATTAATCCGTTTTTTGTGGCCGATTATGAAACGGGTGCCCGCAATTTTAAAGGGGTGAAGGTGGCTGAAATTATTTCGTTGTTGCGCGAGTACGATATGAAAGCTAAAGGGTTTGGAAATGTGAACACGCCACCCGCAGAGTTGTTACAGGAAATGGTGTTTAAAATTTTGCATTAATAATACTTTCAACTGTCTGTTTTATGAAGTGGCAGTGTCTCTAAATTTTTTGTTCTGATGTCGATACATATTATTCTGATTATTGCCATAAGTTTGTTTAGTATCGCGGCGTTTAGCCGTACTGAATTGATGTACCGGTTTCAGCTGAATGCCTGGAGTGTGGTGCACCGCAAACAGTATGTGCGTTTGTTGATGCACGGCTTTTTGCATGTTGACTGGATGCATCTTTTGGTTAACATGTACGTTCTGTATTCGTTTGGCTATGCTGTGATATTTTATTTTCAGCATTATTTGCCGGGGCTGTCTGGTCTTCGTTTTTTGTTGCTGTTTGTTACGGCCATTCCGCTGTCGTCGATGTATAGTGTCTGGAAAAATCGTGATAATCCCAATTACAATGCTGTGGGAGCATCCGGGGCAGTGTCGGCTGTTGTCTTTGCCAGCATTTTTTTCGATCCGTATAATCCGATTTTGTTTTTCTTTGCCATAAAAATACCGGGTATTGTTTTTGGGGTGTTGTATTTAATTTATTCGGCTTATATGGCTCGCAAGCAGGTGGATAATGTTGGCCATGATGCGCACTTCTGGGGCGCAGTTTACGGCCTTTTATTTCCGGTTATTTCCGATCCTTCGTTGTTGAATGTTTTTATTAATAAGTTACTCGTATTTCATTGGTAGAGATGGAGCGTCAACCGACAGCTAAATACCTGGTTTATGACGGGGTGTTGCGTACCACCGAAAGTTTTTTTGTGCGGCCGTCGAATCGGGCCTTTCGTTTTGGCGATGGCTTGTTTGAGACAATTCATTATCACAAAGGGCGTTTGTTGTTTTGGAACGACCATTATCAACGTTTAATAGAGGGGTTGGCTACGCTGCGGTTTTTTATGGGTGGATTTCCAACCAAGGAGCGGCTGGAAGTTCAGATTCTTGATTTGTTGGTTAAAAACCGGGTGTTTAATGATGGCCGGGTGCGAATCACCATTTTTAGGCGCGGTGAGGGTTTGTACACCCCCGATAATTTGAGTGCCTCATGGCTTCTTGAAACAACGGTTCTTAAAGATAAAGGTTACCAATGGCTCGATAAGGGGTTGCATGTCGGGTTGTTTACCGACTTCCCTCGTTTGTTGACACCTGCTTCACCATTTAAAACGCTGGCCTCGCAGGCCAATATTCTGGCAGGCATTTATGCCCGGGAGCAGGTGTTGGACGATGCCCTGGTGGTGAATGGCAATGCCCGTTTTATAGAATCGGTAAGCGCTAATTTGTTTTGGGTGAAAGGGGAACGGCTCTTCACGCCGGTGGTGGCATCGGGGTGTGTGGATGGTATTATGCGGCGACAAATTATTCGGCTGGCTAAGCAGCTAAACATTCAGGTGATGGAAAATCAGGGAGCGACGGCCGATGATCTGATGGCTGCCGACGAAATATTTCTTACCAATGTAATTACCGGCATCAGGTGGGTGGTTGGCTTGCAACAGCGACGCTATTTTACCCGCGTTGCCCGTGAGTTGTATGCGGCGTTGTGTAACGATGTGAGCCGTTAATTGGTGTTTGGCCACAAAGTACTAATTCGTTAGGCTTGCCATAAACGCAGTTATTTACGAAAAGTAAATGCCTCGATTTTTATGACTTCGCACGCCTTGAATTTTAACTTTATAGCCAAACTTCCTTATGCACTTGGATTAATTAAAAGATGGGTTATTCGGAAAATTACTCCATGTTTTATACAGATTTCCAATGTTTTTCAGACTCTCTTTCCAAATGGTGTTGGTGTCGGCGGTCATCAATTGGCAGTCGTCCAACGATGAGACGATCCATGAGTTTTCAGCTATTTCATTTTCCAATTGTCCGGCTGTCCATCCTGAATAGCCGGCAAAGAAACGAACCGAATGGCTGTCGGCTTTGCCTTCGTTAATGAGTTTTTTTATTTCTTCAAAGTCGCCACCCCAATAAATATTCTGGGTTATTTTAATGGCGCCGGGGACTTTTTTTCCCAATGTATGCAGAAAGTGTAAGGTGTTGGAGGAGACCGGTCCGCCAATAAATAGTTCGCCGTTGAAGCTGAACAGATCGTCAATCACTTCGTCGGGATATACATCGGTGGCTTTGTTGAGAATAAAACCTACAGAGCCTTCTTCACTGTGCTCTGTAAGAAGTACTATGGATCTTGCAAAATACGGTCCTTGCAAAAAGGGCTCGGCTATTAATATGCGACCTTTTCCAGGATGAATTTTGGTATGATTGGCTTTGAAAATGTTTAAGTCGATATTTTTCATCTTGTTGCTTTTTCGTTCGTTCCACAATCTCTCTCTCTCGTTATTGAAATTTAAGTTACTAACTTCTATGTGAGAAAACAAAATATTTTTTGCGCAAAAATAAATTTTTATGTTTTCTGCTAATCATATCTCTTTGATGCCAAAGTATTTTAATGATTCTGGAGGTATGGGGGGCCGACTGTTTATTTGCTTTTTGGTTGACGTAATCAGATGACTTTGGCTTTGTAAGAGACGTCTGACTTCGGCGTTATGCTTGTCATTAAATGGTCATTTACCATGAAAAATTCACATTTGTAAGCTTCGCAAGTTTTAAAAATGATTTTTTTGTCTGCTAAAGGTTTTTTCGGGTAGAGACTGTTTTTGTTTTAGATTGATTTGATGATGAGTTGGTTGTGATTGATGAGGTGGTTGGTGTAAAGTTTGATTGTTTAGTTTTTTAATTATAACTTTAACAGTACAAATGTTTAAAATGTTTTGTTAATGATTTTCTGTCAGACGATTATATTTTGTGGCCCATATTAATAATTTTAAAAACCAACAAAATTTTAACGTTATGAAAAAATCTTTACTATTTAAGTTTTTTGTCGTTTTTGCGGCCTTTACATTTTTATTTGACTGGTCGGAAATAGTGGCACAGGGAAATGAAACGTTTGAGAATTTGGCGCTTTCCGGAGCCACCTATTCAGATGGTTCGTTTACCGGACAGGATGGTATTGTCTGGAATTATGAGCAGTGTCGGGGTGATAAGGAGATTACCGGTAAAGCTATTATGATAGGGAAGGACAGGAATCCTGTGTCTCAGCTCGCATCCGGTACAATACCCGGAGGGATCGGAACGCTTAGTTTTGATTATATGCAGACTTTTTCAACGAGTGTAAATTTGTCTGTTTTAGTCAATGACGTAGCCGTTGCGACTGTTACTTCTGATGATGAACTTGGTATCGTAAAAAGTTCCGGTGCGCTGACTGTGAATGTTGAAGGTGATGTTGTTCTAAAGTTTATGAATGAAAATAGCAGCGACGGACAGGTTGCTATTGACAATATAGAATGGTCGGCTTACGGCAATTCATCTGCTTCTTTATCTAATTTGGTATTGTCAACCAGTGATATTCAGCCCGATGAGGAGATTTCTTTTACCTGGACAGCCGTGGATGTGGATAATATCCGTGTGGAAGTAAAAGAGAGTGGTGATGATTGGGAACCTGTTGATGGGCTGGAAGAAATTGATGCTTCTCTACAAACCCTGGCATTTACAATACCTGTTGATGCTCAGGATGGTACTTATATGATTCGGATTGTTGATAATTTGAATAGTGATGTTTATGCTGAAAGTGATTGGTTTACCATTACCGATAATTTATTTGCCGGTCTTGAAGGTCTTTTCCCGGCATCTCAAGCTCAGGTAGGAACTGATTTGTTTTTCACTTTTGAGGAAGAAGATTTTGTGTCGGTAGGAAAGTTAATTTTGATGTTTGGAGAAGAAGTTGTGGCCGGTACCGGAAATATCGAACTCACCGAAGATGGGGCAACCGAACCTGCTTATATTTTTGACGTTGCGTCGGAGGCGGTTGGTTTCATGGGGTATTATGTGACCATTGAGATGCCGCAGTTGCTAAAGCCTGAAACAAAGTATTATGTGTCTGTTGATGCGGGGGCCGTAACGGATGGGGCGCCTACGCCTAATACATGGGATGGGGTAGACTGGTGGTTTACAACGACCGAAGGTACGTCAGAGATCACAATTGCTGATATCCGGAATGAAAGCGATGAGCCGGCGTTTTGGGGACAGTATGTGATGACCGGTGGGCTGGTGACTGCGAAGAATGCAAATTTAGGCTTTTTCCTGCAAGGTGCTGCCGAGGCCTGGAATGGTATTTATGTCAACGATGCGAATGTAACGTCTGATGTTAATGTGGGCGATCAGTTGAAGATTATTGCCATGGTTTCATATGCAAATGGTTTGGCTGTGTTGACCAATGTTTCGTATTATGAGCCGATTTCTACCGGGAATGAATTATACGACCCAATGGTTGTTACTCTTCCTTTTGAGGATAGGTACGAAAGTATGTTGGTAAGACTTGATGACGTTATTGCCGTTGGTGAACCCGACGAATACAAGGAGTTTGAAGTTACGGATGGCGAAAATAATGGCGTTGTCGATAATCTTTTATACGAACATGTTGCCACAGCCGACGAAAAATATATTTCTATCACCGGATTGATGAATTTCAATTATGGTCAATTTAAATTGGCGCCTCGTAATGCTGATGATGTGTTGGTTGACAATGAAACATCTGTTTCTGAGGGCGGAGCATCTCAATTTACCATTGCTCCAAATCCCGTCTCTGATATTTTAGTGGTGCGTGCTTCAGATGTTATTAGTACCATCGAGGTTGTTAATGCTGGCGGAGTCACTGTTCGCTGGATGAAAAATATTGGAATTGATGTTGCTGCTGTACCGATGTCTGATTTGGTGAAGGGTATATATCTGGTTCGGGTAACTACGATAACTGGCAAAACCAATGTTGTTAAAGTTGTGAAGAGATAACAGGTGTTGTTAGGATCCTAAAAAAGCAGTCCGGTTTTGGACTGCTTTTTTAGTTGTAACTAATTTCGAAATGTTTTTTTGATTGTGGAACGGCATGTCGCCATTCTTCCTTTTTTTTAAAAAGCGGTGCCTTTTTGTCGTGCTTCCCTATCTTGCGATGTGGCGCAGGAAATACCTCTTTTAGCCATTTCGCGGCTGGCGCCAATATGTGAGTTGGGGAATCTTTTTTTTCTGAAGATGACATTAAACGACATGAGAAAGGCGACAACGCCCATCATCCCAATTGATAACAATAATATCTTCCAAATCATAGCTCAAATGTTTTATGCAAAAATAGACAAATTTACTGAATTGAAGGGTTTTTTTACAGTTGTCTAAATGACGACCTTTCTCAGTATTGCTGTAAACATTCTCAACTTTTATCTGTTTGAAAGGGCAGAATGTTCTTTTCCCGAAAAACAGACTGGCGAAAAAAAGGGAATGATGGATGTGAAACAGAATCCTATAGTATTATTTAGTGCTTGTTTGAAAACTTTTGTGGTAGATAAAAAAACTTCATTTTTGAGGTTTATTCAGTTCTGAAATTTGAGTTTATTGGTGTAAAAGACCATTTTGAGAGCAAGCGTATCGCAAGAGTTGGACTTTATAGACACACTGAATTTAAGAGGTATTAGTATCTGTTTATAGCGGATGCTTTGCCTTGCTATTGGGGAAGTTGTTCTCACTTCCATTTTAATTTTATTAATTTGTATGCTAAAGAGAGAAAATATTATGGAGGTAGCTGCAATGTCAGAAGATGAGCTAAGTTTTGAACAGTTTAAACGGGAGGTACTTAAAGATTATCGATTGGCTCATGTAAGTCGTCAAATGAGCTTGCTGGGACGCCGTGAAGTGCTCACAGGAAAGGCCAAGTTTGGAATTTTTGGAGATGGTAAAGAGGTGGCACAAATCGCCTTGGCCAAACAGTTTAAAAATGGCGACTGGCGTTCGGGTTATTATCGTGATCAGACCTTTATGTTAGCTTGCGGAATGACTACACCAAAGAACTTTTTTGCATTGCTTTATGGTGAAACAGATACGGCGTTAAATCCTGATAATGGTGGTCGTTCATTTAATAATCATTTCGGTACAAGGCTCATTGACGCTGATGGCAATTGGCGTTCGCAGATGGAATCAAAGAATACCGCTTCTGATATCAGTCCAACGGCCGGACAAATGCCCCGGTCGGTGGGATTGGCATTGGCCTCAAAATTATATCGTAACAATCCGGATCTCAAAGATCAAACGAAATTTAGCCATAACGGTAATGAAGTGGTCTTTACCACCATTGGCGATGGCAGTACATCTGAGGGGCATTTTTTTGAGACCATGAATGCCGCGGCATTGTTGCAGATACCGATGGCGGTTTCTATTTGGGATGATGGATTTGCCATTTCTGTTCCAACCGATAAACAAACAACTAAAGGGAGTATTTCTAAACTGCTCAAAGGTTTTGAGAAAGGTCCACGTGATGCCACAGGTATTGTCATTTATAAAGCACGAGGGTGGGACTATGCGGGTCTTTGCCAGATGTTTGAAGAGGGCATTACGCGTTGCCGTAAAGAACATGTTCCAGTGCTCTTTCACATTGAGGAGATGACCCAGCAGATGGGGCACTCAACCAGTGGTTCGCATGAACGTTATAAAACAAAGGAGCGTCTGGAATGGGAGAAAGAATACGATTGCATTAACCAGATGCGTAAATGGATGCTGGAAACGGGTATTGCTGCTGTTGAAGAAATTGAGGCCATTGAAAAGGAGGCCCTGGCCGAGGTTAAGTCTGCCCGTGATTCTGCTTTTGAGGATTATATGGGCCCGCTGAAAGCAGAGAGAGATGAGTTGTTACAACTGGTGGCTTCAAAGCAGTGTGTCTGTTCTTCGGCGCATCAGAATCTTGTGGATGATGCTTTAAAACAGCTTAATAATGCTTTGGTCCTTACCCGTAAGGAAATCATGATGGCCGCGCGTAAAATTCTTCGTCATGCTTGTTCGGGTTGTAGTCAGGAAAATGGTTCTAAAGCCAGTATTAAAGCATGGGTTATGAAGTATAGTGCTGCCAATAATAAAAGGTACAACGATCGTTTATACGATGAGTCGTCGAAGTCGGCCTTGAAGGTTGCGCCTGTGCCGCCTAAATACGCAGAGAAGCCTGAAATGATTCATGGCCGTTTGGTGTTGCAGGAGAATTTTGACAGCCTTTTGAGTCGTGATCCGCGGGTGTTAATTTTTGGTGAGGATAGTGGTATGTTGGGGGGCGTTAATCAAACGTTGGAAGGCATGCAGCTAAAGTATGGCGAGAAGAGAGTGTTTGATACAGGCATTCGGGAGACGACCATTATCGGTAAAGGTATTGGTTTAGCACTACGTGGTTTGCGTCCCATAGCTGAGATACAGTATTTCGATTATTTGCTGTATGCGTTGCAGACACTGAGCGATGATGTTGCCACATTACATTACCGCACCAAAGGCGGACAGAAAGTGCCGTTGATTGTCAGTACACGGGGCCATCGGTTGGAAGGTCCATGGCATGCGGGTTCGCCGTTGAGTATGGTCATTAATTCCATTCGCGGTATTTATGTCTGTGTGCCGCGCGATATGACACGAGCAGCCGGCTTTTATAATACTTTATTGCAGGGTGACGACCCCGGGTTGGTGATTGAACCTCTTAATGGTTATCGGTTGCGTGAACCGCAGCCCCTGAATCCCGGGGAATTTCGTATCCCTCTGGGACAGCCAGAGGTTATGCGTGAGGGAGAGGATGTGACGCTGGTGACTTATGGTGCTTGCGTGCGAATAGGAATGGAAGCGGCCGATCAGCTGGCACAGATTGGCGTGTCGGTCGAGGTGATTGATGTGCAGACATTGTTGCCTTTCGATATTAATCAGACTATTGTGGCATCGTTGCAGAAAACAGGCCGTGTTGTATTTTTTGATGAAGATGTGCCGGGCGGGGCCTCGGCTTATATGATGCAGCAGGTGGTGGAAGAGCAAAAGGGGTTCTTTTATCTGGATACGCCGCCTGTAACAATTTCGGCCCGCGATCATCGGCCTGCTTATGGTACCGATGGCGATTATTTTAGTAAACCAAGTGCCGAAGATGTGTATGAAGCAATCTATGATTTGATGTATGATTCGAATCCTGAAAAATTTCCGTCGATTTATTCATGAGATTTTAGAAAAATGAATACTTTTGCAGCTGCATTGCCTCTTTAGCTCAGCTGGTAGAGCAGCTCATTCGTAATGAGCAGGTCGTGGGTTCGAGTCCCATGAGAGGCTCACATAATAAAAGCCTGACAGTTATTTCTGTCAGGCTTTCGTTTGTACAAGGTTGTTTGTGAGTGAGATGGTGCGTGTGTACTCCTGCTACCAATGCGTTGATTGTCGCTTTAGTGTCTTAAAATACCTCTGTATTTACGGTCTTCTGATAATTTTTATGCTGAGTCCTTTTTGTACTGTCCAGCCATTTTTGTCCGCCAGACTGATGAAAAAATGATAGTCACCTTCGTCGTACAGGCCGTTTTCGTCGCCATGGGGAATGGTGATTTGTTCCATAGGTTCATAGTAATTTTTACCTTCCGGGATGTCGTATTCTGCTATAAGTGTAAAAGGATTTTCAGGATCTTTAGCCGGATCTAATTCACATTCCGTTACTTCGGTGCTATGCGCGTGGTGGTTAAAATTATTATGTATCTCGAGACTAAAGGCATTGGTTGTGCCCAGTTCGTTGTTATCTGAAAAACCGGCATTAAAGATGAATGGCTCCCCAAAATAAATGGTGTCACAGTTTTGGGGAAATGTTGATTCGAGGGTCATATCAATAATGGGTTTGGTGTCGTCTACATCGTCCTTGCTGCAGGATGATAAAGCAGTAATAACTGCTAAAAGTATTGCTATGGGTAATATCAATGATTTCATTTTGTCGTTTTTAATTAGAATAGCTGAGTTTTTTTTTAATGCAAAATATTTTTCAGAATGATAAAAAGACCTTCTGTTTAATTGGTCTGTCATCAATTCTTCGTTTTGTTTAGTCCATCTTTATGATGATGGGATAGCGGTCTGAAAATGCCCAGTTACCAGAGACATCCTGACTTTTAACGACGATGAAATAGTTGCCGGATTGCCAGGCCAAATTATTAGTTATAATTTTAGGCGTTGTGTTATTGTCCTGTTCCGAACCGGTAACCAGTTTGGCCGTAAAATTAAACGACTGCGAATTTTCAAAGTCGTGAGTGTGCAGTATTGTAATGGTATTGCTGTCGCCTATATTTTCATCGTTAAGGTTCTGATTTTCCCGCACCAGTCCTATGTATATCCCTCCGAGCGAATGATTATCGGTTACAGTTCCTGAAATTATTATGGTATCATTTTTTTGAAATATTTTGTTTTCAGAGGGAACTGATGCTATTGTTATTTCAGGCGCCTGTGTTTCGGTTGTAATTTCTATCTCTATTTCTTCTTGAATAATGGTTTGCCGGCCGGCTTGATCGGTAACGATGAAGTCAAGAATGTAAGTGCCGGCTTCTGAGCCGTCAGGTATGTCTATATGTTCGTGAAAAAGCGTGTTTTTAAGCCCTGCAAATTCTGTGTAGGATGCCTTAATTGTGTTATTTCCGATTGTTTTATGGTTAATCGTTACTGTTACCTCATCTATTATGCCGGAGGCTTCAATGTCGGCTTCCAGATGTAGTTCGTTACCAATGTAACCTATATGGTTGTTTTCCAATCCGATTTCCAGATTCCTGATAGCAGGCGCTGATACATCATCCTCATTGCATGACGTAAAAAGAAGTGTCAATGATAAAATGACTGTGGTTACTAATTTGATTGTTTTCATTTTTTTAAAATTTAAGATGTGTGAATTATAGTGCCATGGGTGCTTTTTACTTATATTATTGGTGTCTTTTTGCGCGCATGGTTGTTTTCGTGACGATCAATTAAAATGTTGTTTTGATGTTTATAATGACGTTGGTTCCTGGTCTGGGTGCATTAATAAGCCTGTAAACATCTGTGTGATCAAAATATTTTGTGTTGAAAATATTTTGAATTTGCATGTTTATCGACGTTCGTCCCGAGGGCCCTAAGGTGCTACCGGCCGATAAATTTAAAAGCTGGTAGCCGTCGGTTTTTTCTTCCGGTGGCACAATTCGGTTTTGGGGGGCAGTTAGTTTGTAATCCAATGAAATATATGTCTCACTGAAATGCCTGCCTGTATACGGGAGGTATTTTAGGTTAAACAGAGCAGTAGCCGGAGGCGACCATGGTAATGTGAATCCTTTTTTATCTCCGTTCATCTGTTCTGAATACAAATATTCGCCGATAAAGCCGGTTTTTATTTTTGGTGTGGGACTGAAATGGATATGCATCTCGGTTCCATAGCGCAGCACTTCATTTTGTGTGTAGTAAAAAACTTGATTACCATTGCCGTAGAGCCGGTCGTGTTGCGATGTGGGATTCAGATAGATATAGTTGGTGAAATAGTTCAGGAAAGGCGTAATTCCAATGGCTGTTTTATGCTTGCTCCATTCAATACCGGCGTCTACCTGATAAGCTACTTCGGGATTCAAATTGTGGTTACCCACTTCGTAGCTAAAGCGGTGATAGTTCACGCCATTGGCTGCCAGTTCCTGAGCTGTTGGTGTTCTGTAACTTTTACCTACATTTCCTTTCAGATTGAAGTGGTCTACAGAGCGATTAAGGCCTATCGCCCATGAAAAGCTGCTGAATTGTCGGGTCAGTTCCTCAGCTCTCTTCAGATGAACATCTGTGTCGTTTACTGGCGTGGTGAACCAATCGTTATAGTGTTCTGTATGAATGCGTCCATAATCATAACGTATGCCTGCGTGTAAAAGACTTTGGTCGTTAATACTATATTTTCCGTAAAAAAAGGTTCCTGCACTTTGCTGGTCGAAGGCCGGGATGATAAATCCCCGACCATCAATGCGGTTGTGTTGGTATTCTATATTAATACCAGTACTTATTTTTAGCTTTTTAGCGACGTTCCAGCTGCCTTTGGTATTCCATGAAAAAGTATTTTTTACGAATTCACGCTCCAGGTCGGAAGGGAAATTGAGCCCTTCGGGAAATACCGCAGGCATAAAACCGTGACTGGTATATCGGCTCCATTCCTGTCGGAAGTTACGTTGATAACCGACGTCGTTTGTCCAGATACTATTGTTGATTTGCCATTTACTTCGGTTGATTACTTTAACGTGATTGACTTTATGAAAAGGGTCCCGTATGTCACGCGACGAGCGGTCGTGCACAAGGGTGTCTACCTGCATCGGCTCCAGGCCGTGCGCATTGGCAAAGAATCCATTTTTATTGTTCAGAAAACTCAGAAATAACCGGTTTTGAAAACGTTGGCTGATGTAACCTGTTGAAAAATTGATGACTTGTTCTCTGCCGGCGGTATTTCGTAAGTGTCGTTTATAAAGTGGTGCCCGGTATGAATAGATATCCACACTGTCGGTTGGGACTTTGTAATCACCATAGCCGGCCACAGTAGTACGCAGGGTATAATAGCTTTTTTTGTGGCGTGTGTATAGCCATAATGAACCACCCACATACTCATTGTTGCTTTTAGCTGTCAGATCGATGGTACCGCCCGTACTGTTTTCTGCCGGCACGCCGTTTTGCTGTATGTCGATAACGCCGCCGATGGCATCTGAACCGTACAATATGGCACCGGGACCTTTGATTACTTCCACACGGTCGGCGGCAAACTGATCAATTTCCAGTCCATGGTCATCGCCCCATTGCTGTCCCTGGTGTTTAATGCCGTTTTCCACTACCACAATACGGTTAAAGCTCAGTCCGCGAATGACCGGTTTGCTTTGACCCGAGCCTATCGTCATGGTTGATAAACCGGGGAGTCGTGATAACGATTGCATCAGACTGCCGCCCCTGTTTTGACGAAGAAATTCATCATTGACAATTTCTATGTTTAAAGTCTCTTCACGGTGCCGTTGTTCGCGGTAGTTGTCTTTAACGACCACTTCGTTAAGTGTTTGATGTGTGGGGCTTAGTGTTATGTTTGTATTTTTATTTGAAGGTAGCTCTACGTTTAGGATTTTGTTTTCGTATCCTAAAAATGATATTTCGATGTGATAATTTCCCGGACGCAGGTCTGTTATTGTAAATATGCCATTGGCGTTGGTTACCGTTCCTTTGTTCCCGGGCATCACTCTAATGGCGGCACCGGCAAGAGGTTGGCGCTTTTCGTCCTGAACTTTTCCCGTGAGGAGGTGCTGGGCCGACGCTAAAACCGTGGTCATGAAAATTACAATAACAGACAGCATCAGTCTTTTATGTTGCCGCATGTATAATGGTTTATACTTGTTTACTGAAATGTATAACTAATGGAGCAGTGCTATTGATAGGTTATGCTATGGGGTATTTGCAGGAAAAGTCCGACTTCTGGGTTATGCTTGTCCTCAAAATCAAGGCGTTTACTTTTCGTAAATGACTGTTTTTATGACAAGCATAACGAAGCAGTTGACTTTATAGACAAACACTATCTATAGTCGAACAGCTTCATGTAACAACAAATTGTGTTAAATGAAATTTTTAGTGGCACGACTGTTTTTTGTCTGACTTAAATTGGCACTGCCCGGTATCTGTTTATGCAGCCGGAGGGGCTCTTGAAGAAGCAGAGCCATTGTATAACCGATGGTAGTTTGAGATTCCCCGGATTTTGAAAAAGGAGGTGACTAAAATGGGCTTGAAGGAAATTGTTTCATCAGCAGGCCCGGTAATGTGATAAAAATGAAATGTTAAGATGGGACACAATGATTTTTTTTCCTGCCATTGCAACCCTTTGTTCTTTGCCGTTGTATCATGGTGGCATCCGTCAAGGCATTCTTTTTTTTGTAACAGATTGCTGTGATGCGCTACTATGTGCCATGCCTGATATACCTGTGGCGATAAGAAGATCCACAGTAATAAGACAATAATATGTTTTTTAGGCTGGTACATTCGACTTTGGCGACTAATTATATGCAACAATGTTGCAAATATAGTTTTTTATAATGATTCTACATAGTATTGGGGGAATTTATGTTTAGCCTGTATGTATAGATGAAGTGAGCATGAGAGGAATCTCTCACACAGGTGAATGATTATTCCGGCAAGTTCCATGTGACCTCAAAAATCAAATTGTAGACTCATGAAATATTAAGCAATACTCATGTATCTTTAAGGAGGTGCTAAACGTATTAAGCACATTAAAAGATAATAATGGAAATAGTAATCTTTCTGGAGTTTTGAATAGATAAGAGTTTTAAGTGGTAGGGTTTGTAAAAGTTTAGGAGAAGAGGATTTGTTAATTGATTTGGTTTCTGGTATAAATTATCTGATAGTCAGTAATTGCGCAAGGAGAGAAAGATAGGAGGCATTTTTTCAGAAGGGGGAAATTTTATTAGGCTTTTGTTAAATCGTTTTTTTTATTTTTTATATTTATTCTGTTGTAGTTTAGGTGATTCTGTGATAGTAAAAATTGTTATTTTGCTTGCAGCTATAAACTAGAGATAACTGTTTGATTTATCGATGATTTTATTTATACGAGCCTGTTTTTGAACCTATTGTGTCTGTTTGAAAATAGAACTGTTTTTAATTTGATTGTTTTGAAAGTTGTTGGTAAAAATTTGTCTGTATTTAAATTGTGGTGCTTGGTTGTTCGTTTTAATAAGTTAACTAAATCGTTATATTAGTTATCTACTCGGCTATTTATATATATAATTATCATAGAAGTAAAATATTTTACAAGGGTCTGATTAGAGGTTGCAAGAAAAGTTAAATTTCTGTGCTATGCTTGTCTTTAAATATCAAAGTAAATACACATTTCAGATTTTCGTAAGCCTTTGTTTTGAGTTGTTTATTATCAGTTACTTAAGTTTTTACGCTGAATTTATTTATTAATGCTATAATCAATACTTATTGTTTGTTAATTAATGTTTATACAATGGTGTACATTAAATATTTAATTATTTTAATAATAGAGGTTTTTTTTATACAGATGGGGTACAGTCTCCCTTTAAATAAATTAAAAATTAAAAATGTTGACAACTCGCAAGGACTTGCAAATAACCATGTTTTGTGTGTAACACAGGATAGTAGAGGCATAATTTGGATAGGCACGTATTCCGGAGTTCAGATTTTTGACGGATACGATTTCGATTTTATTAGTAAAACGGCTGACGGAAGAGAGGTTTTCTCAAACAATGTTATTTATGCTATTGTTGAAGATAATGACCGTGAAACCATGTGGTTTGGAACCGAATTTGGTCTCAATTCATATAATATTAAAACAGGAAAAGTAACTCAGATAGTGAGTGGCTCAAATAAAAATAATAATTTGGGTTGTAATTGTTTGAGAGATATTTATATCGACAAAGATGGCTTATTGTGGCTGGCTTCTTATGGAGGCGGACTAACAGTTTACGATAAAACAAATGGGAAATTTGAGAATTATAAAGCTATCCCTGGAGATTCAAGTTCCTTACAAAGTAATTATATCAATTCGTTGTATGTAGACCGACAAGGGTTGTTATGGATAGCCACTGAAAATGGAGGACTCTCTATTTTTGATATGCGAAAACGAAAGATTGTATCAAGTGTAACTAATGCTTTTAAATCATTGTCCAATAGTATTATCAATTGTGTATTTCAGGATTATGCTGATAATTATTGGATTGGCACATGGAATTCAGGCCTGTGGCGATACAAATTTAAAGATAATTCATTAGTCTCATTTGAATGTTTTTTGGATAAGTGCGAAACCATTCGTTCCATTGAGCAAAGTGATAAAGATTTTTTATGGGTTGCAACTTTTGGTGGGGGCTTGTACAAATTTTATACGGAAGAAGAGCGTTTTGAAAAATGTGAACTGGTTCAGTCCGATTTAAAGAATACAAAACAAGATTTTATATGGGATGTCTTTAATGATGATAATGGAAATATCTGGATCTCAACTTTTGGTTCCGGTGTTTTTATGATTAATAAAGAGCACAACCGATTCCCGTCTTATTCCTTACGCGATGAGTTATCACACACGCTTTTAAGTGTATCTTGTTGCTTCGAAGATCAAGGAAGAAGATTATGGATTGGCACTTACGACGGTGGCGTCTATATTTTTAATTCCAAGAATGGTACTTATACCAAATTAGACGTTACTTCAAAATTGAACATCAATGATATCAGTTGTATTTTTCAGGACAGCAAGAAACGAATGTGGCTCGCCGGTAAAAATAGTCTAGTTGTGTTAATGCCTGACTTAAAAACTTATAAATACTTCACCCACGACCCGGAAAACAGGAATAGTTTGCCTTTATCTAAAATAAATTCCATAATAGAGGATGACGATGAAAATATTTGGTTAGGAATCTGTGGTGAGGGTATTAGAATGGTTGCTGCCGGTGATATGGCAGATAAAAATGATCGAACTATCGAATTTAAAGAGCTTTTTTCATCTGAGGATACATTAAATACCATTCCGAATAATAAGATATGGAACCTACAGAAGGATGTTAAAGGTAATATATGGATTGGTTCACCCGACAAACTTACCTGTTACGATATTCAAAGCAAACAGTTTAATCGTTTTGAAATTTACTCCGCTTCATCAATGTATGAGGATAAATTGGGTAATTTGTGGGTCACCTCCATGGGCAAAGGGTTATATAAACTTGATCGTAACTATCATATTGAAAAGCTTTTTAATATCAGTAATGGCCTACCATCTCTCATTTTAGTTGGAGTTATCGCTGATAAAAAAGGGCGATTATGGATAGGAACCAATCAAGGAATTTCAGTTTTAGATCCCGAAACAGAACAGGTTCTCAATTTTAACCGAAGTCAGGGCTTAGGATTTAATGAGGTTAATATAAATGCCTTTGCTTTACTTCAATCCGGAGACATGATATTTGGCGGAAATGAGGGATTTAGTCTCTTTTATCCTGAAACCATTGGTGCAGATGCTTTTAATGGTAAAACATGTATTGATAAGATTGAGGTCATGCATAAACCGATTCATTGCGATCAACGTTATCGCGATCGACAAATTGATACAACTGTAATACAAAATGTTTTGTTATGCGATATCGACACGTTGCTGCTTGACTATAATGATAAAGTATTGACTCTAAGTTTTTGTGCCATCAATTACTCAAATCCTTTGGGCCTTTATTTTTCATATAAGCTGGAGGGATTCGACAAACAGTGGATCATTTCGAAAGCATACAGAAGTGCTACTTATACTAATTTACCTCCAGGTGAATATTTTTTTAAAGTTAGGTCATCTTATGATTTGACAAATTGGGAGTCAGATAAAACATTGTTAATTATTATTAATGGTTTTTTTTGGCAGCAATACTGGTTTAAGGTAGGTGTTGCTTTACTGCTAGGCGTCATAATCGTGATATGCGCGATAAAATATCTTGAGATAAGAAAAAGGGTCGTCAATACACAAAGTATTCGAGTTAAAAATAGGGAATTGATAGCTGAACAAAATGACCTCAAATTACACAATGAGCAATTAAAAGAAACCAATAAAGTAAACCAAAATAAAATAGCCTCATTGGTCAACAATACCTATGCTACAGATCAAAAAGTGAAAATGCTTTATGAAAATTTGAAAGAATTGGAACAAAGTGATCCTTCATTATTAAAAAGCAAACTTAAATCAGTTATTAATTCAATCCATAATAGAAGCGCAGTTACAACAAATAGCGATAATGAACTTGACACTACTGTAAATATTTTGTTTGATGACTTTCAAACTAAATTGGCTCAGCAATACCCCAAATTAACACAAAACGATTTGCGTATTTGTAGTTATATACGAATGAATAAATCAAATAAAGATATCGCTCAGATGTTAAATATCGCATTGAGTAGTTTAGAAACGAGTAGATATCGGATACGCAAAAAACTATGTTTGGAATCAGAAATTAATTTGAACGATTTTTTGATCAGGTTTTAATTAGAGCTTGTCTATAAACTAAGTGTTTGAAATATAAAGTTGAAAGACAAGGCTTGCGAAGTCATAAAATTTCGTAAATGACTGACTTTGTGACAAGCATGACGCCGAAGATGTTTTTTTTGTAAATATCAACCGTCAATAGTTCAATGTGTTAGTTTGTAGTGTAGGGTTTTTTATCAGGTATTGTAGGGTTTTTGTCTAGGCTGTTTTTGATCGGAAACATCTTTTAGAACCTACTTTTGAAATGAACAAGAATATTGTTCGTAAAAAGTTTCGTCTCTAAAAATAAAAATCATGAAAACAGTAAAACAACGGGCTCTTATCCTACTTGTTATGTTTGTAGGCTTTAACACAATTAAAGCACAAATTGGCGATGTACTGTGGGAAGAGAATTTTGACACGCTTAACACTGATGTCTGGAATATTGATATCGGAGATGGGTGTGACGCAGGTATTTGTGGATGGGGGAATTCAGAATTGCAATATTATAATTCAGACAATGTTTATATTGAAGAAGTTCCAGGGGAAGATGGAAATAAAGCATTGGTACTCGAAGCCATTAAGGAAAGTATGGGGAGTTGTTCTTTTACCTCTGGAAAAATAACAACCAAGGACAATTTATCTGTGCAATATGGAGTTATCGAAATCCGGATGCAGGCCCCTGATTTAGACAATGGATTATGGCCTGCTGCATGGTTATTAGGCACTGCTGATTTATCATGGCCGTCAAATGGTGAAATAGATATGATGGAGATGGGGCACACCCTGTCTGCAAGAACAAATCAGGGATATCCTAATTCATCGGTTAATAATTATGTTGGATCTAATGCCATTTTTTATAGTTCGGAGTGCAACTGTGCAGGAAGTATTGCTTATGATGCAGATTACAACACCCCTTATGTTTCGGAAATTCCACTGAACAATCGTTTCGTTATTTACAGATTGTATTGGGAGCCTTCGGAACTTCGTTTTACGGTTACAGATAATGGTACCGAACATGATTTATATGCAGCGCCACTACCATTGGATGCTGAAGGCGATACTAAAATTTTTCAGCGCCCCTTTTATATGTTACTCGATTTAGCCGTTGGAGGGACCTTCACGGATGCCACTAGCAACGAATTAGTTACAGCCCCTTTACCTGGCAAAATGTTAGTGGATTATATTAAAATTTACGAGTGGAATGGTTATGGTTCTGTAACCGCAGAAACGGGTGAAATTGAGGCAGAAACGGGCGTTTTTGGTGTATATACCAATAATACTGCAACAAATAATAAATTAACCCCAGGATTGGATTCTGAAATATATGTTTGGGGCAACACGCTGCAAGAAGGAACCATTGCTCCTTTCGAGGGTGATGATGTAATTGCCTGGAAAACTGTCAATGCCAATAGTTGGTTTGGCGCAGGGATTATCTCCTTATTCGGGAAAAACTTATCTAATTATACAGCTAATGGTTTTTTAAAATTTAAAATTAAAATACCTGCTGACGTATCTTTTAAAATTGGAATAACTGATAATTATACCAATCAAACGTATTTGTCTTTTCCTGCATCAGAAAATAAATATGGATTAACCAGAGATGGTGAGTGGGGACAGGTGTCTATCCCATTATCCGAATATGAAGGTCTTTTGGCATTCCAAAATATCAGTTATTTGTTTACTATTTTAAGTGACGACAATGATTTGCCGACACAAATTTTTGAATTTGCGATTGACGATATCATTTTTACGGGTGCTCCCGATAGTGACGATGGTGATAATACTGGAGACGATACTAGTGATGATGACACCAGCGGATGCATAATAGCTGGTTATACAGATGATTTTACCGTTTTGGTTACTAGTGATTTAGAAAATCCATCGTTGACTTTTATTCCTTCTCGCACAAATGTGGGTAGCAGTGTGTGTATTTTGTATTATGGAAACACAGAAGATGCCATCATGCCTGGTTATTTGGTGTCTCCAAATGAGGCTTATCAAATACAAGCCACCGAAGGACAGGAAGTCTTTTTCTATTACACATACAGCTTACCTGAAGGAGGCGAAAACAATACTTTAGCCAATAAAAACAGCTTTACGGTTGGTAATTGCGGGTCGTTAAAAACGGCAACACTCTCAAATATCAATACTCTTCACGAGGCTATTAGTGTCTTCCCAAATCCAGCAAATGATGTTATATACATATCGGGTATATCCAACGATACCCCGATTGAGATATTTAATGCTGAGGGCGTCCTGATTAAAAAAACGGCAGGTAGTACGCTAGATATCTCAGGATTAGAAAAGGGTATTTATTGGGTGAAAATTTTCTCTGAAAAAATGACCAATACCATTAAAATATTGAAGAAATAAGATATTCTACTTTTGATGGCTCAGATGGAGTTGGTTTTTTATAGACTAACTCCATTTATAACAAACCCCCGCAAAATAAAAAGAACATTTTTGAAGACGTTGATAAGAATACATCAAAGGCAAGGCTTTCGATTTTTGTGAATTGTAATTGGGAGTTAATATTTTGAGAAATGCGCATAATGTAATGTTGGGGTGTCTTTTTGCGAATTCAATAATAGCTTATCAACCATGATTAATGTGTTTTAAATGCATTAGAAACAGCAATACGCAAATATAAATTTTAACACTTAACACATGTTTACACAAAAAAAAATAATACTTCTATTCATCTGTATTTTGTTAGTGAATACAGCTTCACATGCTCAATGGAGTTTGGTTTGGAGCGATGAATTTGAAGGCAGTATAAGCGCTGATTGGAGTTTTGAGACGGGTATGGGGTCCAATGGATGGGGAAACAACGAATTACAGTATTATACGACCAATAATTCTTGGGTTGAAAATGGACAATTGGTAATTCAGGCTCGAAATGAAAATTACGAAGGGGCTTCCTATACTTCTGCGCGTCTGAAAACACAAGGCAATATATCCTGGAAGTATGGAAAAATTGAGGCTCGCATTGCCATGCCTAGCTTTATGGGTGTGTGGCCGGCATTTTGGATGTTAGGCGATAATATTTCTTCTGAGGGATGGCCTAAATGCGGTGAGATTGATATTATGGAGCATGTAAACAACGAAAATACGACTTACGGCACAGCCCACTGGTATGACGCTGCTTATGCCAGCTATAGTGGGAGCACTGAGGTAAACGATATTACAGCCTATCATGTGTATTCTGTCGAGTGGAATGAGCAATATATTAAATGGTATCTGGATGGAACACAGTTTCATGTGATGGATATCACAGGTGGAGTTAATGGAACAAGTGAGTTTCATGCAAATTTTTTTCTCCTTTTAAATATGGCTATTGGCGGCAACTGGCCTGGATTTTCTGTTGATAATAGTGCTTTCCCAGCTAATATGTATATAGATTATGTACGGGTGTATAAACAAAATTCATCTGCTTTTTGGAGTGTGATGACAGAGACCGAAAATTACAGCAGCATGTCAGGTGTTGAAACAGAAACTTGCTCGGAAGGAGGTTTAAACGTTGCCTATATAGATGCAGGTGATTGGATGGCTTATAACAGTATTACGATTCCTTCTTCGGGTAATTATACGATTGAATATAGAGTGGCGAGTTTAGAAGGGGGAGGGTCGCTTTCATTGGATTTAAATGCAGGCTCCATTGTCCTCGGTTCGGTTGATATCCCTTCAACTGGCGATTGGCAAAACTGGACAACCGTTAGTCATTCGGTGTATATAGATGCAGGAATATATGATTTTGGTATTTATGCACCTGCGGGTGGTTGGAACATCAATAATTTCACGATTACCCAGGGTCTTAAATCTACTAGAATTAATTTATCAACTGAAGCCGAGGAAGTTACTGAGCTAAGTGTTTATCCAAGTCCTGTTTCTGATATTCTATATATACAAGGTGTTGATTGTCCTGAAAAATATGAGGTGAAAATATATAATACCATAGGTGATTTAGTTTTAAGGCAACAATTGATTAAAAGTAACGCCATAAGCGTTAGTGTATTAGAGCCGGGTATATATATTATACAAATCGCTAATTGTGTTAGTACGAAGACATTCAAGTTTGTTAAGCTCTAAATATCTGAAAAAAATGACATATAGAGCTTGTTAGGAAAGTCCAACTTTGGCGGTATGCTAGTCTTCAAAACGGCCATTTGTTATAGTAAACTCACGTTTTTCGGACTTCGTAAGCCTTGAATTTGAGTGTTTCTTATATAGCACCTGAGGTTTCATGCGCAGACTATATAGTGCCAGCAAGAAAATGCCATATTCATACTTCGAAAGTTTTAAAAATGAAGATTACTTATCTGTAACCGGAATCTTAGGGTAAGCACTATATCATATTTATACGAATACATTATTTGACATAAAAAATAAGACATGAGTTACAAATACTTTTTAATTCGATTTGTGATTGCATTTTCATTTTGTGTAACAATTAATTGTACAGACGCATCAACGATAATAAAAATAGGAGAAGAAAAATTGGTTAAGGATCAGACTTCTCATCCCTATATAAAAAATAGTGGGGTTATTTTCGAAAAGGAATACATTAACCAAGGCTCAGCTTATGTTCGTATTCATTTTACCAATTTTAGTTTGGCCCCCAACGATTATGTAGAAATTGAGAATACTTTAACAGGTGTTGTTACAAGGTATTTTGGCAAAGGAAAATCAGTGAGAAATGGCACTGTTGTTATTAGTGATTTCTGGTCGTGCGTTGTTAGAAATGAGGGGGCTATTGTTAGGCTAATAAGTACAGGAAAAGCTGTTGATTATGGATTTGATATTGACAAAGTAGCTTTTGGTTATACCAAGGATGAAATTGATACTTTAACTGGCCTTAAATCAATTTGCGGAAGTGATGATAAGCAGTGGGCGCAATGTTATATAGGAACCGGGATGTATGAAAAAGCCAGAGCTGTGTGCAGGTTATTCATGAATGGTAATTCTGCAGGAACGGGTTGGTTGATTGGTAGTGAAGGACATATTATGACCAATAACCACGTAATTCCTGATCAGTCCACAGCCGATAATACTGAATATGAATTTATGGGTGAAGGATCATGTGATACCGATTGTGGGTCATGGTTGGGTTGTCGGGGCAATCTGGAAGCTTATTCGGGAACGCTGATCAAAACAAATGATAGCTACGATTATTCTTTAGTGAAGCTTCCGGGCAACCTCTCACAAGTTTATGGCTATTTGCAGTTGCGTCCTTCTTTACCATCTGTAGGTGAACGTATATATATTCCTCAGCATCCGGGTGCCAAAGGAAAACAAATTTCGGTGTACGATGATCAATCGGGCGGATACAGTCAGGTTAATAGCTTTAATACGACCGATGTACAGTATTATGCCGATACAGAAGGGGGGAGTTCCGGTTCTCCTGTAATTGCTTATGACGACAACCTGGTTGTAGCCCTTCATCACTATGGCGGCTGCGTAAATTCAGGTGTGAAAATGCCATCTATAATTAACGATTTGGGAACGCTTATGCCGCAAGATGCTGTATCTGGATATTCTACAGGACCTGTAACACTGTATCAAGATTGTAATTATGGTGGATATGCAGTAAATATTAGTGAAGGACGTTACACGCTAAGTCAATTGCAGTCCTTAGGAATAATAAATGATGACATCTCGTCTGTAAATGTACAAAATGGGTATAAAGTGGTGTTATATCAAGATGACAATTTTATCGGAACCACTGTTTCGTTATCAAATTCTGATGATTGTTTGGTAGATGAAGATTTTAATGACAAAATCAGTTCTGTTGTGGTAGCGAAACAATCTGATGATTGGTCAACAATTATTGAGGCTGAAAATTATAGCAGTATGTCAGGTATTGAAACGGAATCTTGTTCGGATGGAGGATTTAATGTTTCGTATGTTGATAATGGTGATTGGTTGGCTTATAATGCTATTTATTTTCCATATTCCGGATATTACACGTTTATTTATAAAGTTGCGAGCGAAGCAGGTGGAGGTGTTCTTTCTCTTGATCTTAATGCAGGAACTATCGTGTTAGGTACAGTTGATATTCCTTCTACCGGCGATTGGCAGATCTGGACTACCGTTCAGCAGTCTGTCTATATAGATGGCGGTAACTATGCTGTAGGACTGTATGCTTCAACAGGAGGATGGAACATCGATAATTTTTCTATTAATTACATCGAGTCGGCAACAAAAAGTATGGTTGAAGAAAGTGCTTCTGTTCAACCCGATCATGTTGTTGAAGTATATCCGAACCCAGTTATAAATCGGTTATACATTAGCGGGGTTACCGAAAATGCAATAATAGAAGTTTATAACACCATAGGACAACTGCAACTTTCTTTCATCGGCCAATCTATTGATGCTTCTTCATTAGGAGAGGGAATGTACATTCTTAAATGTAAAGATGAGGGTCGAGTAATGAATCATATTTTTATTAAACAATAACTATTTAGTGCCTGTCCATAAAGTCGGGAGTTTGAGCTGTAAAGTTCAAATTCAAGGCTTGCGCAGCTCGAAAAATGTGAGTTTACTCCCGTAAATGACCATTTTGAGAGCAAGCGTAACGCAGAAGTTGGACTTTATAGACAGACTCTATTTAGTGTCTGCAAATGAATTTCCTGTTGCAGATGCTATTTTAAATATAAACAAGATGAAAACACGAAATGTATTGTTATTATTATTGCCAGTGCTTTTATTCGAATTGATGGTTTCTTATGCCGCTTTTGGACAAACACTACCGTATACTATAAATAATAATTCAGTTTATAGTGATGATGAGGTTTATGTGGCTATTGTAGGGATCATTGATGGTCATGTGTGGGTGGATGCACAAACAGGCATTGTCCATCAAATGAGTACGAGTTACAACACAGTTCCAGGCCCGGTCATCAGTGGCAATATGGGGCCAGGTGAAAATGCGCTTTATGCCGATTGTTTTACCAAATTGAGTGATATTCCTAATCATATAGTAAATATTCCGCAGATAGCTGGTTGCAGAATTATGATTTCGTTTAAAAGTCAGCTATATCTTTATTTTTTTGGTTACTCAGGTGACCCAAGTGGTTATGCTGCGCCAAACCTGGCAAACGCAACAGATCCCAATCAGGGTATTAAATACGAATTAATTGAGTTAACATACAATAATGCCGGCTTGTGGTGTAATACCACCCGTGTTGATTCGTATCAATATCCTATGGGTCTTGAAGTGTGGGGGGATGATTTTTATAAGAAAGTTGGCGAAATAAGCGCCCATGATGCTATTATTTCACAATGGCAAACAATGGCACCTGCTGCTTTTCAAAATTGTCTAAATGCTCAAGAGGGTATCATTCATTTCCCATCTAAAATTTCCGATTTTCAGGCTGGGGGTGCATATGAAGGCTATTTGGACGCTTACATCAACTCTATATGGTCAAAATATGCTACCGATCAATTGGTGTTTTATGCTGGCGATGCCGGTGTTTGGAGAGGGCGTGTTACAAATGAGCAATTTGTTTTCACGCGCGATGCGGATGGTCAAACAGCTACCATTTCCAGACGACCAACCACAATTGAAGCCATGGAAGGTAGTGGCGTTTTAGCTTCAGGAGGACAATGGGATCTCGTAGTGCAGGCTCAGTTTTGTGCGGCTGTTACGCGTCATGCTATCAATTTAAATGTTGCCTCTGGCGTTCAACAGGACTGGTCGGTTAGTTCAAATTATTACCAAACTGAGCCTTATAATTGGTACTGCAAATTCTGGCATCAGTCTGGTATTAGTTATAATGGACTTACCTATGCCTTTTGTTATGATGATGTATTTGATCAATCGGCAACCATTCATACACCTAATCCCCAGAATGTGACAATTACTATTGGGGGGTTTAATGGTGATACTAATAGTGGCGGCGATGACGGAGCTGACGATAGTTCTTTATCTACTTTTATAGAAGCCGAAAATTATTCTATAATGTCTGGCGTTGAGATTGAAACCTGTTCTGAAGGAGGTTTTAATGTGTCATATATCGATACTGATGATTACATGGTGTACAATAATATTACTTTTTCAACCTCAGGCTCATATACTTTTGAATATCGTGTAGCTAGTTTAAACGGAGGTGAACTTTCATTAGATCTTAATGCAGGGGCTATCGTTCTTGGCACGGTAGATATTCCTTCTACCAATGACTGGCAAAATTGGACCACAGTATCCCAAACAGTAAACCTTGATGCAGGGACTTATAATCTGGGTTTGTACGCTTTAAAAGGCGGGTGGAATATCAACTGGTTGAAAATTACACCGGGCAATAATGCCGTGTTAATTGAGGCTGAAAATTATACGAATATGTCTGGAGTAGAGTCAGAATTATGTGATGAGGGCGGATTTAATGTTGCCTATATTGATGCCGGCGATTGGATGGCATACAATGATATTACTTTTCCAACATCCGGTATATATACTTTTGAATACCGTGTGGCTAGTGTTGATGGCGCCGACCTTTCGTTGGATCTTAATGCAGGTGCTACGGTATTGGGTACGGCTTCAATTCCTTCAACAGGAGGGTGGCAAAACTGGGCCACCATGAGCCAGACGGTATCGGTAGATGCAGGAACTTATAATATTGGAGTATATGCTTTGCAGGGAGGTTGGAACTTAAATTGGATAAGAATATACGCAGGTGCTCTAAAATCAACAACTTTCAATAATTCTGCAACTACATTTAATGATGAATCATTGCAAATATCTGTTTATCCAAATCCGGCCAGTCAATATTTATATGTAAGTGGGGCAGATCAACAATCTTTACTGGAGGTGTTTTCTATAAATGGTATAAAAGTGAAGCATACAACCGGGACCTCTCTATCGGTAAGTGACTTAACAAAAGGGAAATATATTTTACGGGTAACAAAACAAAATTCCGTGGCAAATATCCCGTTTGTGAAAAATTAAATCGTGTTAGTGAGAAAATTTCATTTTTGAGACTTTCGAAGTTTGAAAAGTGAGCATTTACTATTGTAAATGCTCATTTTGAGGACAAACACGATTTGAGGTTGGTTAGTCTGACTATGTATGATGTGCTAATTGGCCGTTATAAATATTTGTTTATTAGGAGTGTAAAATTCGTATGAAGATAAGTCTATTGCGAAACAACCTGTTTAGCATCTTTCCTATGGTGAGCTCTTAGTATGGCTCATTAGATATATGGAATATCAGTGCCTTTTTATTCAAAAGCTATTTCGCGATAGCTCGTTTTTTATTGTAATTCAACTAATCTCTTTTGGTTATAGTATTGCCTGTAACCGAATGATTGAGAACTGTGGATTGAAAATGGAGCGTTTGTAATGAATTGTGATTTAGTTGTATGTGAGGGATTGGTGCTGTTAGATAATTAATGACATTTTTTAATTGATAATAAATAATCGTAAAAACATAGTTTTAAACGATAGCAAATTTGCTATAAAAAATTGTTTTATGAGAAACCTAAAAACACACCAACCTATAGTGGTTTTAGCATATTGCTTGCTGCTATTCTTTACCCCGGCATTATACGCACAGGTAAATACTGGAGGATTAGCCAACACTGGCGACCACAATAAACAAGTAATTGGTTATGTTACGCAATGGGATGCATGGAAAGCTGTCTCAGCGGGCCTTCCTTCAGCCGGAGCATTAACTCAATTAAACATTGATTATTCTAAGTACACTGTTTTAAACTATTCCTTTTTCGGAGTGGCTAATGATGGTTCATTACACAGCGGCGACCTGCGAAATAAGAGTATTTACATGGCTGGTGAAATACAAGAGCCGGGCGATATTTTTTACACTGATGTATATAGCAGTTGGGATTTGTATATTTTATTTGGCGAATTAGATATTATCCAATACATAAGCAGCAGTGTTGTTGACCGGGCTAAAGCACAGGGATTTGAAGTTGTTGAAGGTGGCACAACCTGGTCTAACCCAGGCTGGGGCCTATACGATAAGCCGCTACCATTGCCTTTGCATGTTGAAGATGGTGCAATGGGATTACTTGATCTTGCGCATCAGAATGGTGTGAAAGTGATGGCTTCTATTGGTGGATGGAGTATGTGTAAGCATTTCCCGGAGATGGCGGCTGACCCCGTTAAGCGCGCTCGTTTTATTACAGATTGTAAAAAATTGATTGCTATAGGTTTTGATGGTATTGATCTGGATTGGGAATATCCCGGCTTTGGAGGTATGAACTTTTCTGGATCTGAAGCCGACTTTGCTAATTTTACTACACTAGTACAAGAAATCAGAGATGCTATCGGTTCTGAAAGTCTAATAACAGCGGCGATGTCAGCTGCTCCTGCTAAATTAGAAGGTTTTGAATGGGATAAGCTCATCAAAACTATGGACTATTTTAATATGATGACTTATGATTTTAACGGCGGATGGTCGAATATCGCGGGGCATAATTCGCCTGTCTATTCTTATGATGGAGCTGAAGAGCCTTCCTTTAATTGGCAATCAACACTCGATAAGTTAAATGATCTTGGAGTGCCTTCTACAATGATAAATATGGGATGCCCTTTTTATGGTCGTGGAGTGGTTTGCACCAATGATGCATCGGTTAATGTGCCTACTCAAAAAGTGAGCGTTACAGTTCAGCCTGATGGCCCAATTTCTACTTGTGCCGACTATACAAATTGGCCATTGGATATCTATGATGGCACTCCTAATTATTTCTATATCGCTCAAAAAACAGGATTGGGAACCATCAACGGATGGACACGCCACTGGGACGATCAGGCTAAAGTACCATACTTGACCAATGGAAAATATTTTTTAAGTTATGATGATGAGGAGTCTATTGGCATAAAGGCACAGTTTATTAACGATAATAATCTGGCCGGATCAATAATCTGGACAGGTTATGGTGATTTAGAAATAAGTGGAACAGCTACAAGCTTTGGAACCAAATTAAAACGATGGGACTTGGTTAAATCTGTTTTGGTAAATAAAATAAATGAGGTTTTTGCTTCTGGTGATACTGGCGATAATAATGATGCGGATGATGAAGAAGAACCGGATGATGGTCAAGTGGAGAGTGATCTGAAGATTGTGGGTTATTTCCCTTATTATCAAGGTGATGTTTCCGATATTCAATATGATAAATTAACGCACATTATTTATGCTTTTGTGGCGCCTTCAGCAACTGGTGATGGCTCTTTGGATGCTGTTCCTGATCAGGCAAAACTTCAGGGAATAGTTACTCTTGCACATGCCAATAATGTCAAAGTGTGTATTGCTGTGGGAGGATGGACTGACTTAAATAATCCTGGATTTGAAGCGATTGCTGCTTCCTCTGTTTTACGCGATAAGTTTGCGGATAATTTAGTTGCGTTGTGTGATCAGTATGATTTGGATGGGGTTGATATTGATTGGGAATATCCAATTAACAGGGCCACTGATTATGCCAGCATGTTGCAAGTGTTAGCAAATAAACTACATCGTAATAATAAAGTGTTGTCTGCCGCCGTTCCTGGTGGCGATTATTATGGCCAATATATAAATATAGATGCTTTAAATGCACTCGATTTTTTGAATGTAATGGCTTATGATGGGGATTCAGGTGCAGGTCACTCTCCTTATAGCTATGCTGTGTCGGCACTTGACTACTGGACTGGTAAAGGTATGGATAATCGTAAAACAGTATTAGGTGTGCCTTTTTATTCTCGTCCTTCTATGATTAGTTACGCCAGTTTGCTGGTTGCAGGTGCTAGTGAGAATGAAGATTTTTTCAATGGTGATTATTACAATGGTCTTCCAACCATTAAACAAAAGAGTGAATTGGCAAAATCCTACGGAGGAATTATGATTTGGGAACTGTCTCAGGATGCAATGAATGAGAACTCTCTGTTAAGTGCTATTTATCAGGTGGTTGGTTCTGATAATTCGGAAACTCTTACAATTAGTGCCAATGGACCTTATGTTGCTGATTTAGCGCAAAATATAAGTTTTATTGCGTCAGCAACCGGAGGAATTGCTCCATATAGCTATAATTGGTTAATGGGAGATGGAACTGCCACTGATACTGACCAAATAGAGTTTTCTTATGCATACGCTGCTGAAGGTAGTTATATTGTTACATTAACTGTTACGGATTCTCAGGGTTCTGTGGCTAAAACTACCACTAATGTCATTATCTCAAGCACCGGAGGTACTGATGGCGATTGCTGGCCTGTATGGGTTACCGGGGCCTACGTTGGAGGCTCTCAGGTCTCGTATAATGGTATTAATTATCAAGCGAAATGGTGGACTGACGGTATGCCGGGAGTTGATGACACATGGGAAAATATGGGTGTTTGCGATGGTAGTGCTTCTGATGATAACGATACTGATGGTGATTGTTGGCCTGCATGGGTTGCCGGAGCCTATGTTGGAGGCTCTCAGGTATCGTATAATGGTGTTAATTATCAGGCAAAATGGTGGACAGATGGTACCCCGGGAGCTGATGACACATGGGAAAATATGGGCGTTTGTGATGACGGTGTCTTGGATGATAACGATGCTGGCAGCGATTGCTGGCCGGCATGGGTTGCAGGGGCCTATGTAGGTGCTTCTCAGGTTTCGCATAATGGCGTTAATTATCAGGCAAAATGGTGGACCGATGGTACTCCAGGTATTGATGATACCTGGGAAAATATGGGAACATGTGGTTCTGATGCTGTAACTGAGTTCAAGGTTATTGTGGAGGGCTCTTTTATTGGGCTGGTTGATAGTGCTGTGATTTTTACAGCGGTGGCCTCAGGAGGCACATTGCCTTATGTATATAGCTGGGATTTTGGCGATGACGCCACCGGTTCGGGCGTTAGTGCTGCGCATAGCTATTCAGAATCAGGAATTTATACGGTTACTTTAACTGTAACTGATAATGCGGGGAGTACTTCAACAACTAACATCACAGCAACAATTACTAATAATGTTATTACCCTACCCAACACACCTGAAAATTTCTCCGCAATAGCAACGTCGAGTAGTGCTGTTTTACTAAATTGGACTGATAATTCAACAAACGAACAAAGTTTTATTATTCAGTATTCTACAGATGGTTCAACCTGGAATTACTTGGCGGAAATTGATAGTAATACAACTAGTTATAGTCATAGTGGTTTGTTGGCGTCCTCAACTTATTATTACATGGTCGGCGCACAAAATGCTGCTGGTACGTCGGTCTTTTCAACGGCTGTTAGTGTCACTACAGATGATGCGCCCGGTGGTAGTGTTGTCAGCTTGCCCGATAGAATAATGAGTGGTTATTGGCATACCTGGGATGGCGGCGTACCTTTTATTCCGTTGAGAGAAGTAAACGAGTATTGGGATGTAATAAATATTGCCTTTGCCGAACCGGTAACGCCAGGTAGTACCGATGGAAAGATGATGTTTTCTATCTCGGGTTTATCTCCTGATTACACTATTGATGATTTTAAGGCCGATGTGAAAGCTTTACAGGCCAGTGGGAAAAAAGTAGTTCTGTCAATTGGAGGCTACGAAGGCTATTTTTCTTTAGGGTCTGCAAGTGCAGTAAGTACGTTTGTAAGCTCAATTAAAGGATTTGTGGATGAATATGGATTTGATGGAATTGATATTGATCTGGAACAATATTCCATCGAATTTGTATCCGGAGCCGATCCTGATTTTGAAAACCCAATATCTCCTAAGGTCGTAAATCTAATACAGGCGCTAACAGAAATAACCAGCGTCTATAATGATAATTTTATTTTGTCCTTTGCACCTGAAACTTTTTATTTTCAGATGGGACATACTTATTATGGAGGCTTAAATAGTTATGTAGATACGCGATCTGGCGTTTACGTTCCTGTTATTCATGCTTTGCGAGATGAAATTACCTATGTACAAGCACAGTTGTATAATTCAGGATCCATGAAAGGTTTAGATGAATCCTACTATGATATGGGAACTGTAGCAGGTATTGTTGAGATGTGTCGAATGGCCATCGAAGGCTTCTCCCTTAATGGGAATGAAGATTACTTTTTCCCAGGCTTAAGGGCTGATCAGGTGGTCATTGGAGTACCTGCGTCTGCGAGCGCAGCCGGAAGCGGACAAATATCCGATGCCGGTTTGCAAGAGGCTTTTAACACATTAGCTGTAATTTATCCGACCATTCGTGGAATCATGACCTGGTCCATTAATTGGGATGCTTATCAAAATAGTAATTCATTTGCAATTAATAATGGTAGTTTCCTTAATCAGCTTAAAAGCAAAAAGTTGAGTGTTGATTTTGTAGATCCGACCATGAGTTTGAAAATGAACATGAAGGTTTATCCGAATCCTACTGCAACTCAGTTAACAGTTGAGGGAGGAGAGGACGTGTCAGTCTACCAGATATTTAGTATTACAGGGCAAAAAGTAATAGAAACCAAGGTTTCTCCCATTGATGTAACCAACCTGAATTCGGGTACATATATAATTAAAGCATCCTTTGTAAATGGAGATTCCGGTAACGCTGTTTTTATAAAAAAATAGAATTCTATAATCAATAGTAGAAGGTGTTGAAAAACGGGATCCATTATTTTTGGATCCCGTTTTTTGATAGACCAATATTTATAATTAAGTGCTTGTCCGAAAATTCCGGTCATAGATAAGAAAATTTAGATGCTTGGTTGAAAATGTCCAGATTAAAGCTTGCGAACTCGAAAAATGAATAAATTATTGACTTCGAATAGATGTGAGTTTGTTTTTGTAAATGATCATTTTAAGAATATGCATGCCACAGAAGTTGGACTTTCCTTGCAAGCAGTAAATTGGAATAAACTTAATTTTATTACCATTGGGGAACACCTTAAAAGTCCTTAAATCCGTTTATCTTTGCGGCTCAAAATATTAATGTTGTTGGTATGATTTCAGTTGATGGGTTGACCGTAGAGTTTGGAGGAACCACTTTATTTAAAAATATATCGTTTGCTATAAATGATAACGATCGCATTGCGTTGATGGGTAAAAACGGAGCGGGGAAATCGACCATGTTAAAGATTTTGGCAGGCGTTCGTGAACCGTCATCGGGTCGCGTGTCGGCGCCGCAGGGTGCGGTGATTGCTTATTTGCCGCAGCATCTGCTTACCGAAGACCGGCGTTCTGTTTTTGAAGAAGCATCCCAGGCGTTTGCGCATATTCATCAGATGCGTGATGAAATTGAGGCGTTAAATCTCCAGCTTAGTACGCGTACCGATTACGAGTCGGAGGAGTATTACCAGTTAATTGAGCGGGTTTCGGTCTTAAGCGAAAAATTTTACAGCATCGAAGAATCTAATTATGATGCCGATGTGGAGAAGATATTGCTTGGATTGGGTTTTGAACGCGCTGATTTCACGAAACCCACAGGCGAGTTTAGTGGTGGATGGCGTATGCGTATCGAGTTGGCTAAAATATTACTTCAAAAACCGGATTTAATTCTTTTGGATGAGCCAACAAATCATCTCGATATAGAATCGATTCAGTGGTTGGAAGAGTTTTTGATGAATTCGGCGAAAGGAGTGATATTAATTTCGCACGATAAGGCTTTTGTCGACAATATAACCACGCGCACCATTGAATTGACAATGGGCCGTATTTATGATTACAAGGTGAATTATTCCCAATATTTGTTGTTACGGAAGGAGCGAAGGGAACAGATGCAGCGACAGTTTGAAGAGCAACAAAAGATGATTGCCGATAACAAGGATTTTATCGAACGGTTTAAAGGCACTTACTCCAAGTCTAATCAGGTGCAGAGTCGTGTGCGAATGCTCGAAAAGTTGGAATTGGTAGAGGTGGATGAAGAAGACACTTCAGCTTTGAGATTGAAATTTCCGCCTTCACCGCGTGCCGGTTCATTTCCTGTGATTGCCGTTGGTGTCGAAAAAAAGTATGGTGATCATACGGTGTTTCGCGACGCTTCGTTTACCATTGCCCGTGGCGAGCGTGTTGCTTTTGTGGGACGCAACGGTGAAGGAAAATCCACCATGGTTAAATGTATTATGAATGAGATTGAGCATGATGGATCTCTTAATTTGGGGCACAATGTGAGAATTGGTTATTTTGCTCAGAATCAGGCGTCTTTGCTGGATGAGTCTATAACGGTTTTTCAAACCATTGATGACGTCGCTGTTGGTGACATCCGGACTAAAATTAAAGATATTCTGGGAGCCTTTATGTTTAGTGGGGATGATATTTTAAAGAAAGTGAAAGTCCTTTCGGGGGGAGAGCGTACCCGTCTGGCTATGATAAAGCTGTTGCTGGAGCCGGTCAACCTGCTTATTCTGGATGAGCCCACAAATCATTTGGATATTAAAACGAAGGATATTTTAAAAAGTGCGCTAAACGACTTTGATGGAACGTTGATATTGGTTTCTCACGACCGTGATTTTCTGGATGGTTTGGTGGAGAAAGTATATGAATTTGGCCATCAAAGAGTGAAGGAACATTTGACTGGTATTAAGGGTTTTCTCGAAATTAAGAAGATGGAAAATCTGAGAGAGATTGAACGAAAAGCCAGTCGATAGTGTCTTGGTTTTATCGTCTGATTCATGGGTGTCGTGATGTGCTTTTTTTTGATGTTAGAAGCGAGAGAAATCCCGCCAAAATACTGCGCCAGAATGCATCTTATGTATTTGATGTTCCCGAAGTGGTTCGGTGTTTCTGATTGCAGTCTTTTGGCTTTTTGGGAAAGTTAAAATTTGAGGTCATACAAGCCCTGCCCATCTTCAGTGAATTGTTTCACACTGATGTCAGTCATCGGATGTTTTAAAAGCTGGTGAAGCAATTCAGGGCTTATAGTTGCCGAATGAGATCCGCTCATGCTAATACGGTAAATCTGGTCAACAGTTTTAAAACTCGCGGCCAGAACTTTAGTTGGCAGTTTATAATCATTCATATTTTTTACTATATCACGAACCACTTCAATGCCATGCGACGAGATATTATCCAGCCGGCTTACATAGGGCGCCACATAATCAGCGCCGGCACGTGCTGCCACTAAGGCTTGTTGTTGGGTGAAGATGGCGGTTGCTGTTACATTTATGCCGGCATCCTTTAAAACTCTGATGGCTCTGTAGCCTTCTGTGGTTACCGGTATTTTTGCGTAGAAATTGTCTTTTAGGTCAAAGTATGTTTTGTAGGTTTTGGCTTCCCGTACCATATCTTCGGCCTTCTCGCTTATCATCTGAATGTGTATCATTCCATTCCCTATCTTATTTTTTACCTGATCAACAGCTACTGATAGCTTGTTGCCGCAATTTTTTAGAATAGTGGGATTGGTTGTGATACCTTCCAGCGGAAAGTAAGCGTAAAGTTCTTTAATGGCTTCGAGGTCTGCTGTATCTGCTAAATAAATCATGTGTTGGAATTAAATATTTTAATAATACAAAGGTCGTGTTTTGAGCGCGAGATGAACAACGTTATCTAATAAAGAATGTTAATGAGATAAAGTATTTCTAACAGTTGTTTTTTTGCCTGGATGCTTACATTGGTCTTTTTTCTGTCGTAAACAACAGACGCGGGTGTCCTTTTTTAATTCTGGAATTTCTAATAATGCTTTGTTTGAAATTAGTGTTTATTATGTTTATTATTGAAAAGAAGTAATATTAGATTCTTTCTTTTTGTTAAATTTGCTGTGGCAGAGATAAATAAATATGTAATCACCATTTCTTGTTCAATCCTGGATTTTTAGACCTCTTAATTATAAAAGAAAATGAAGGGTTTTGGATTGGAAGATATTCGTTTTACAATCAGGCGGATCATCATTTTTGATCATTAAATAATTACCTCACAAGAGATAGAAATAATGGATACCCCCATCAAAGTAGTTGTATTTTCGGTTGATGTCGTTTTTATTGAAATTATAAAACGACTTATCGAAAATAATAATCGTCATTGTCATTGCGAAATTCTTAATTCTTTTTCGGAAGCCGGGACTATTTCACCTGACGATTCAATCGATTTAATTATTGTGGATGATATTATTATTGGGACTTCTTGTTACGAACTAATTTCGTTTTTACGGTTAACTCAAAAAATAATTACCCCTATTATCTATTTTGGTGTGACCGAATATGATGGCGTAATAAAGGCACATTCGTCGGGCGCAAACCATTTTATTGTTAAACCATTTAAGGTTTCTGAAGTTGAAAAAAAATTTCAGGAATTTTTATCCTAATCTGAAGCAGGGTTCTGATTCAGTTTGTATAGCATTTGACATATAGGGATGTTTGTATTGATGCATCCTATATTGTGGCCTTTTCATAACAGGCAGATGTGTGGAAGTTAAATACTTTTGGTAAAGGCATAATCCCATTTCGATATTTTTCTACGGAGTTGGATTTTTAGCAAAACAAAATAGCTGCTCTGATGGTTGTTATTTAATCAGAGACAGTCCTTATCGTGATCTTGACTTTATCGGATTGTTTATGTAGATTTCGGTTTTATAGAATCATAAAGTTTTACAACTGAAAGAATTACTAAATCAGATTTAAAATATATATTGTTTTATTGTTTTTCTTAATCCTGAAATGATCTTATTCGTCAATAGATTCATTCCCGTTTTTGACGGTGAATTCCTTTTTTGTTAAAAGATAAGTCAGATTAATTTAAAACGGTTGTGTTTTTTTTTGATATGAAGAAATAAATAACTTATGAAACGAGCCATGGGAATTGTTTCACACACCGGGGGATGATTAAGCTAGTCGAGTTCCATATGGCAACTGAAAAACAAAATATAATCATATGAAAAATATTTGGACTGATAAATATTTGTTAAATATTGACGAAATAGATCGTCAGCACATGAAGTTTTTCGAATTGTGTAATGAGAAAGAGAATCCTGATGACGCCGAAACTCATCAACAATTGGTCGCATTTATAGATGAGTTGGAGAATTATTTAAAGTATCATTTCTCGTATGAAGAGGGTTTACTGCTAAAGGCAGATTATAGTGATTACGAAAAACATGTGAAACAGCATACTTTTTTTATTCAAAAAGTCGAAGAAATGAAGCAGGAGCTTAATTATAAAAATACGATGTTATTTGAGAAAATTATTGTTTTTATGAAAAAATGGTTTCTCAGTCACATCATGGAATCCGATCGAAAATTTCAGAGTGTCACTTTAGACTATCTTAAAAATAATCAGGAATGAGTCACTTTAGACAAATATTATCCACAGAGGGCGGTATTTGTTTTTGGCAAGTTTCAAACTGTTACTAAAAATTGTACTGATATGCCCAAGCCTTTTATTATAGCGTTTTATGTATTTATAATTTCGATTATAAGTTTGTCTGATACTTTTGGTCAGAAATTACCATATGCTACCAATAGCACCCATCTTACTGTATGGAATGGGACGGAATATATTCCTATTTTTATTAAAGGGATGAATATGGGGGTAGCTGTACCCGGAACATTTCCCGGCGAACTGGCTGCTACCAGGGAGCAATATTCCAAATGGTTTACGGAGATTAAGGAGGGCGGTTTTAATTGTATTCGTCTTTATACATTGCATTACCCCAGGTTTTATGAAGTTTTGGATTCGTTTAATCTGGCCAACGACCAAAATCCGTTACTCTTTATTCAGGGTGTATGGCTAAATGAAGAGTTACCGGACTATAATTTTGATTTGGCATTCATGGCCGATACATTTAATGTGGAGATAGAAGAAAATGTGGATTGTGTGCATGGCAACCGTTTTATAGAAGTGCGCCAAGGTAAAGCCTTTGGTGCTTATGACAACGATGTTTCAAAATGGTGCTTGGGGTATATTATTGGGCGTGAAATATATCCCAAAGAGATTTTTACTACCAACGACAATAATCCAACTTTAACAAGCTTTTCGGGGAATCATTTTTCCATTAGTAACGCCACGGCATCTGAAGTATGGTGTACTTCGCGGTTAGACCATCTTGTTAGTTACGAATCTCAGACTTATGAGACACAGCGCCCTGTAAGTCTCTCAAGCTGGCCTACACTTGACCCGATTATACACGGTGAAGAAATAAACAGGGATGAAGATACGGCTTCCATTGATTTGTCGAAAATAATGCTCACCGATGCACCGGCAGGTTTTTTTGTGAGCTATCATGCCTATCCCTATTACCCGGATTTTATCAGCGACCAATCTGACTATTTAACTCATTACGATTATTATGGGTCTAATAGTTATGAGGGGTATTTAGAGGATCTTAAATCGCACTACGAAGGTTTTCCTTTAATAATTGCCGAATATGGTGTGCCATCCAGCTGGGGCGTAGCTCATTATGCCAGTTCAGGGATGAATCATGGCGGTTTTGACGAAACGGGGCAGGGTAATACGAACCTGAGGATGTTGGAAACTATAGAAAACAGTAATTGCGGCGGGGGAATTTCTTTTGCATGGATTGATGAATGGTTTAAACGTACCTGGGTGACCGATCCCTTGGACAATAATCCTGAAAGTCGGATTCTTTGGCATAACATTACTGCTGCTGAACAGAATTTTGGTTTGATTTCTTTTGATAAGAAAGCTGATTTAACGCTGTTAAAAGAGTTTGATGCCATAACCTCCTCAATAAAGGCGAAGGCCGATTATAATTTTTTTGAATTTGAAATCACGCTGAATGAACCGCTGGAAATACCGGATGAATTATGGGTTGCTTTAGATACTTATAGCGATGAATTGGGTGAGTCTCAATTACCCGGAGGAGAACCCATTCCATTCCGTTCTGAATTTTTACTGCATATTACCAATTATTCGGCTCTGCTTTATGTCACCGAGGCTTACGATACTTACGGTATATGGCATGGTATTCCCGGTCCCAAACAGTTGTATCATTCAACAACAACCGATGGGGCACCCTGGAAAATCGTGAGATGGAAAAATAACAGCGGCTACTCTGATGTGCAGTATATTGGCAATTTGCAGGTTAATTATGATTTTCAAAATTCATCATCCAAAGATGCTGTAACAATTAGCGATAGTGAAATAAACGTAAAGATACCATGGACGCTTATCAATGTGGTTGCGCCCAACCAGTTAAAGGTTATGCACGATGATCAGAATACTTATGAGCGTGAAGACACCGTGACCGATGGTTTTAATATCGGCATTTATTATAAGGACCAATGGTCTGTTACCGATGAACGTTTTTCCTGGGATGTCTGGCATCGGGTTCCGGATTCAACCGTTGTCGAGACGCTTAAAACATCTTATTACATAATGCAAGCGGGGTTAACACGATTCAACACGCCCGCGATCGCAACGCGCGACAGCTTTACTTTCAGCAATGAGGTTTATCCTGTTAGCGTGACTGCTGGTAACGGGTTGTTGAAAAATGATTTTGACCTGGACGGCCAAACTTTGGTGGCATTGGTCACCGAGCCACCTGTAAACGGACAGATAGAGTTGAATAATGATGGTTCGTTTGTTTATTTACCAAACAATAATTTTAGTGGTACCGATTCTTTAATGTATTGTATTTATGATGGCTATAGTTTGTCTAAATCCAATACCGTTGTTTTTACGGTAAAAGGAACAAACACGGGTATCGGTGATTTGCCAGAGGTTCACGACGATTTAATAGTTGTTTATCCCAATCCGGCCACTTCTATTGTTACAGTCAAAACCAAAATTTTGTTTGGAGAGCTAAAGCTTTTTAATTCTTCGGGTCAGTTAGTTAAGCACGTAACATCGGTTCAGCCCAGTTTTCAACTTGATCTTTCTGACTTAGCCAGTGGTGCGTATTTTGTGGTGGGTAAAACCAATAATAAATATTATTCTGCAAAAATAATTAAGTTGTAATTTGCATAATGTATTTGATGATAAGGCTTTGAGACTTCAAAATAAAGTCTTTATGTGAATGACGAGAGTCGTTAGTTTATTATTTTTGGGTGAGTAGTATCAGCAAAAAAACATTAGTGTTTGATAAGACCTGTTCAAATTTAACGCTTACGAAGACCGAAAAATCAGCGTTTATATGGTAAATATCCATTTTGAGGACAAGTATAACGCAGAAGTCGGCCTTTTCTCGTAATTACGAAGCCGGTTTTAGCAATTATTCCTATTTAAAACTCGGTTGAGTTTTTTTAGTATCTCCAAATTGAGTTATTTTCCACCCAAAAAATGGGTATACTGAGGCGTGCCAGTGTGGGGGAAAATAGATATAATACTATTTGTTTTATCTTTTTTTTTTTTGAAACTTTGCAGTGTTTTAATTTAATTATCAGGTGTTTAGATCTAGATATATCAATATATGCATGTGGTGAATTTTGTATTGGTTTTGAAATTGAAACCCATAAATTTTGGAAAACCTGATTTCGATTTTCAACTTCTGCAATCATCTTTTTCTAGCTTTTGGAAGTGTAGCTATTTTTAACGAGGACTATTAAAAAAGTTTAATAATTGGTGTTTGTCCTAGAACTCTGGTGGCAGCTAAGAAAATTTCATTCTTGAGACTTGCGAATATTGAAAATGTGAGTTTGCTATTGTAAATCACTGTTTTAAAAGTGATCGTAACGATAAAAATAAGATTTTTCCGCTGACATTATATTTAATGAAATGCATTGTTTTGTTAAGTATAAAATAAGTTCAATAAAAGGCAAATATTACAATAACCTTTTGACAGTAAATTTATTGTCGAACAGATGAAATGCCTCAGTTTTGCGAATCAGTTGCAACTATGAGTCAATTGCGTGTATGTTCTCATCTGACCATCCTTACCATCAGGATGAAAATTCGATGAGTGAAACAGACAATATTTGATAATTGTATTCAAGTAGTGTTTTAAATCGTTGTTATTTTTATTAAAATTATTGAATGGAATATTTACAAGTTTAAAGGTGGTTGTGTTGAATATGTCTCTTGTAAATTAAAGATATATGACGAATTTATTGATCTGATTTTTGTTGTCGGTCAGTGTGTAGACATATGCAGCTATGGGTTAGCTTCATGACTTAACAAAAAATCAGGCAGCACAATTATTTGTTTTATTATGTTGTTGAAAGAAACGTGCATTGTTTTTGTGCCACTCATTATATTGTAAGATCAATCCTTTTAAAGTTTAAAATAAGATGTATAATTCTTTAACCTTGGCAAAAGTTTAGTATGAAAAGACTAGTGATCAGTATCGTTTTTATTTTGTTGGTTTTACGGGTCGCTGGACAAATTAATACCGATTCCATCTTCAATTCAGCTATTACAAATGCGCGACAAGGGGATTATGACGCAGCACTTGATGAGGCGACTTCGGTATTAAAGTTATTTCCCGATCGTGCTGATATAATGGTTTTTATTGCTAATGTATATGCCTGGAAAGGGGATTATGTTTCAGCACTCAAACAGGTTGAGCAAACATATCTTTTAACGGATAGTATTTCCGGCTTGTACAACACCTGGTTAAATGTTTTACTTTGGTCAAAAGATTATGAAAATGTTATCGAAGTAGCTGATCTTGCCAAACAAAATAGTTATAAAGACGACTATAATCTAGTGTTGAAAAAATCGTTGGCATATAACGCATTGGGTCGGTATAGTGATGGTATTGAGTTGATTGACAGTTACGCTAACTATCTCGATTCGAGTTTAATAAAGAACTTATACCATGAGATGCAAATGAAGAATAAAAAGAAGGCTGTCAGTCTTTATTATTCCATTAGCTTTTATGACAAAAATGGTATACAGCCGCAGCATTTAGCCTATGTCGATTATTCGTTTAAAGTTAACCGGAAAACATTTATCCCAAGGCTGAATTATGCCCATCGGTTTGATAAGTCAGATCTTCAGATTGAATCAGATTATTACCAAATACTCAGCAATGGACAGTATGTATATGCGAATTTTGGGGTAAGCCTGCTCAATGAGTTATTCCCGAAATACAGGGCTGGTTTGGAGTATTATTTCCCTGTTGCAAAATCAATGGAAGCCAGTTTTGGAGGGCGTTATCTCAATTCTGATAATTACGATGTATTTATATTAACCGGACACCTTAGTAAATATTTTCACCGTCTTTGGCTATCGGCGCGTCCCTATTATGTCGTTCAGAAAGCAAAAAACACTTTTACCTACGTTTTAAATACAAGATATTATGCTCCAAATCAATTTAATTATTGGGGGTTAGAACTCCTGTATGGAAATTCACCAGATGAAAGATTTTCTCTATTGCAATCGGCAGACGTCTATTTACTGAAAAATTATCGGGTGAAAATTGAAAAAAATTGGGCCGTGTTGAAGTTTGAAGAAATAAAGTTAACCGCTGCATATACTTATGAGGAATTTCAGGCCAGTAACTTTAGGAATAGGTTTACAGTCGAAATTCTTTTGAAACACAAGTTTTAATAATGATGCGTACTATTTTAAAATGTTTTAAAGTTTTAGCACTTTTTGTTTTGTTGACTAGTGCAATAGCTTTTGTTGCTTATTTCATGTATGCATTTTATCGTTATGAGACGAATTTGTTTGGAATAAGGTTCGTTAATCCGATTTATTCTTTTGTTTCAGGGATACCTGTTTGGCTATATTTGGTTTTATTTTTCTCTTTTTTTTCGTTGGTTAATGCATCTATATTTACCAGTTTAAGTTTGTTTTATGACCATCAGCGTAGTCGTAGTGCCAAACAGAAAGCTAAATATTTAAGTTATTTCACCTATCTGTTGTCAAATTATTTTGTGGCCGATATATACAAAGATGAAGTAAATAGGGCTAATTTTTTTAAAAGGATTAAGCCTTTTGTTAAGTATGAGATCCAATTAAAAGCTTTTTTAGAGTCCTATCTTCGATTGCAGGAACTTATGGCAGATAATCTTAGTCCCGAGTTTAAGCAGCTAATCGACGCTTTAAATATTCAGAATAAAATTGAATCCTTTTTGTATCACAAGGATTTTGACAATAAAATTTTATCCATGAAAGTGTTGTCGTACCTCCGTATTACAACGAGTATTGATCAGATACTTTTATTGGCTGAGAATAAAAATTTTGTTATACGAACGGAAGCTTATGCTGCTTTAATACGGTTGATGGAGAATGACGATTTTTTGGTTGGTTTTATAGGTGAGAAGCATAGTCTTTCGTTTATTGACATTAATATGGTGGTTAATGCTGTCTTGAAAAATCGAAAAATGAATATCGACTATCGTGCCTTGTTAGCGTCAGATAGTCCGAGAAAAGTAATGATAGGCCTGTTACTTGCTAAATATAGATACGAAAAGAGCAGTAAAAATACAATACTTATCATTAATCATATAGGGAATCAGGATGTCGTCCTTAATAAACTGGCCTGGGATGCTTTGCTTTCAACCGTGCCTCAGGATGAAACGATGCAAATTATTATAGAACTATTTGATCAGCAACCCGATGAAGTGAAGTTGCTTATCCTTGAACATGCTCATAATATCTTGGATCAGCGGTTTTATTCTTTTCTTGTTGAAATAGTTGAATATCAATCTGTTTTAGTTATGATTGAAGCTATGAAAATAATTTTTGAAAATGATTTTAATTTACTTTCAACGTTCGAAAGCTCACAAAATGTTGAAATTAAAATGGCCTATAATGAAACGGCATGTATGTATATTAACCAGTAATCTTACTCAATGGATAACATCTACTACTTATTAAACTCATTTTTTTTGGGTTACGGCTCTCTTCTTTTTGTTAGCTACATTTTTATTGCCGTTTTGTCATCTTTAGATTTGTCTTTTTATGTTAAGAAATCTAAGTACTTTCGTTTCAATACGGTACGTGAATACAAATTGTTGCCATCTATTTCAATTATTGCGCCTGCCTATAATGAAGAAGCCTCTATTATTGAAAATATCAGGAGTTTGCTGTCTCTTGAGTATCCAAAAGTTGAAGTAATTATTGTTAACGATGGAAGCAAAGACAATAGTTTACAGAAAGTGATTGATTACTATGGACTGGTCAAAGTTGAGTATGCTTTAAATGGTAAAATACCAACAGCTCAGGTGCGCGGTATTTATAAATCCACTATGGTGGCCTATAATAATCTAATCTATGTTGATAAAGAAAATGGCGGCAAAGCGGATGCTTTAAATGCAGGTATCAATATTTCTCGTTCTGATCTCTTCCTGGCTGTTGACGTCGATTGCATTATTGAGCACGATGCTATTTTGCGTATGGTTAAACCTTTTATAGAGGAAGAGGGCGATCGAAAAGTGATCGCTGCCGGGGGGGTGGTTCGGGTTGCTAACTCATGTAAAATTAAAGACGGTAGAATTACTGAAATAAATTATCCTAAAAACTTATGGGCTAAATTTCAGGTGCTTGAATATATCAGAGCTTTCACATTGGGACGAATGGCCTGGAGTAGAATAAATGGACTGCTAATTATTTCTGGCGCTTTTGGGTTGTTCGACTGCCAGCTGGTAAGAGATGTTAATGGTTATGATACCAGTTCTATTGGGGAGGACTTTGAACTTGTGGTGCGGTTAAGAAAGTATATGCACACTGTTGCAAAACAAAAATATAAGGTCGCCTTTATTCCCGAACCGCTATGCTGGACTGAAGTGCCGTCAAAACTAAAAACACTTAGAAATCAGCGTAATCGATGGACAAGAGGTTCTATTGATACAGTGTTGAAACATAAAGACATGTTTTTTAACCCCAAATACGGTAAGATGGGCCTGATTAGTTTCCCATATTGGGTTCTTTTTGAATGGCTAGCACCTATTATAGAGACTGTTGGATTGATCTATTTTTTGTTTATGTTAATTTTTGAAAGTATTAATATGCAGATATTTTTGATTCTTTCAATTTTCGTCGTTTCTTTTTCCATCTTTTTTTCTTCCTTTTCTATCTATTATGAGACTTATGTTTTTAGTAGGTATAAGGGGGCCAGGTTCATTAGCAGAGTAATTTTGATTGCTTTGTTCGAGACCGTTATCTACCATCCATTAAATGTCTATTTTTCAATTTTGGGTAATTTTGTTTACTTTGTCAAAGGAGATAAAAAAGGTTGGGGGAGAATGACAAGAACGGCTTTTGATAAAGTGAAAAAGTAAATAATTTATGGTGCTAACGCCAGGGAAAAAAATGAACGATTGAGAGCCTGATTACAACCCCAGTTTTGTTAAAGTTATGGCTTCAATTCACAATCATATCTTCAGTGGAAAGTACTTATTTGAGATATAGGTTGACGTAGTAGGAGATTTTAAAATGCGGTTGTCTGTATACAACGCTTGCTCGAAAACTTTGGTGGTAAAAAAGAAGTTTTTTTGTTTACTTCATTATAGTGCTCGTTTATAAAGTCAGAAATTTGGGCTAGGAAGGTCAAATTAAAGGCTTGCTCAAAAGTTGTACTTATAGCCAGATTCTATTGAATATTCATTGTTTCGTGAAATACATCCAATTCGTATTGTGTCGCAGTAATAAATATTTTCCGCATGTTTTCACGCCCCTCATCCGAAGTTTTTTGAGCTTCCTCATCTACTATTTCAATGAATTTTTTGTTGTATCCGGTAATTTCTGGCCCGCTATACATTTCAATGAATTTTTGATATGGATTGTCAGGTATGGTATTGAGTCGTATTATTTTTCCATATTCGGTATGTATCCAAAAGGAGGGAAGCAACGCTGCCAGAGCCACATTGAACGAAGAATGGTTGGCATGTGAAAGCTGAAATTCGCTATATTTTTTAAATATGGGACTTTGACTTGGCGTTTCCTGTACCGCAAAATGAGCTAAATACTTTATCCGCATTATAGTCTCCATTTTAATACCATCATCACCCAGTTTTTTGAAAAATAGTTGCTGATGTTTTTGAGATGTTCTTTCGGCAACTGCCATAAGGGCTTCATTATTTTTTTTCAGATGAAGAAGAGCTTGAGCCAGATAGTGCGCAAAGTTGTTATCGGGTAACGTTCCATGTATCAATTCTTTGATGAAATCGCAGTGGATAATTTCGTCATAGATGGGTATAATATTATTCCACAGTAGTTTACTAAATGGAGGCTCTTTTTTCATATGTTTCTAATTTGTTTTTCAGTTGCCATATGGAACTCGCCGGAATTAATCATCCCTCTGTGTGAGGGTTTCCTCTCATGGCTCGTTTCATATTGTTGATATTAAGAAGCTGTTTGAAGAGTAAATTTAATATTTTTCAGGTTGCTGACTGAATCATTTTGTTAATTAAAATCACTTTAGCTTTTTTTTGTTCGCCCAAGAAAGCCTTTTGAAGCAGAATATGACACGGGATTTCTATTACTTCCAGTATTTATAAAAATGATGAACCGGTCCGTGGCCTTTGCCAATGTGATAATCTTTACCTGTTTCAATGGCTTGATTAATATAGCTTTTTGCTTCTGTTACAGCTCTGTTGAGAGGCATTTGTTGTGCCAGAAATGAGGCTATTGCCGATGAAAGGGTGCAGCCTGTACCATGAGTGTTATGGGTATTAATACGCTGCGAAGGCAGCTCAATAATTTCGTCGGTTTCTGCATTATAGAAAATATCGATCAGTGTTTCATCGTTTAAATGTCCGGCTTTCAGTAATACCGAAACCGTTTTATTGCACGATATTTTTTTTACCACTTTGGGCAGGTCGGATTGGTTTCTAATGCTTTCCCCTGACAAAATTTCGGCTTCTGGAATGTTAGGGGTGATAACTCTTGCCATTGGCATTAATTTGTTCTTGAGTGTGACTATGGCTTCGTTCATAAGTAATGTGTCGCCTGAGGTGGCAAGCATGACCGGATCAAGTACAATATTGCGGATGTTGTATGGCATAATGGCTTCAATGACCGCCATGATTTGATTCGCAGAGTGCAGCATGCCTATTTTAATGGCGTCGGTGCCAATGTCATCGAGAACAGATTTTATTTGCCCTTTTACAAAATCAACCGGGATAGGGTGAAGTCCGAATACGCCGACAGTATTTTCGTTGACCACTGCTGTTATGGCCGAAGTGCCATAGCATCCGCAGGCCGATATGGTTTTCAGGTCAGCCTGAATACCCGCTCCTCCGCTGGGGTCGCTGCCGGCAATGGTTAAAACACGTTTGTAATTCATTTCATTATGATTATTTGTTAAGTCTGAAACGTTTTGTTTTTTTAGGTTAACCTGAATGACAAAATTAAATCATTGAAATTTTTATGATACCGCGCGTGGGATTTGTTTTTTTCATAAAGGAGAATCATTCCTTTAAAACTCGATTCCTTTACGTGCTTCAATGCCTTTCGTGTAGTAGTGTTTAATCTCTTTCATTTCGGTTACTAAGTCTGCAACTTTGAGGAGCTCATCGGGAGCATAACGACCGGTAATGATAATTTCGGTGGTTTCAGGTTTTGTTTTTAATACGGTAATGAGCTCCTGAACAGTGAAGAGTTTATAATATAGCGCGATGTTGGCTTCGTCGAGAACCACCACGTCATATTTACCGGATTGAATAATCGTCGATATCTCTTTTAGTCCGTTTTGGGCGGCATTAATATCATCCTGAGTCGGTTCATTGTAGATGAAACATCCTAAGCCATATTGCTTAAGAGTGATATCGGGTAAAAATTTAGTTATCGCCTCTATTTCTGAATAAAGTTTCCCTTTTACAAATTGAGCAAAGTAGACTTTTTTACCGGCGCCAATGGCTCTGAGCGATAATCCGAAGGCGGCTGTACTTTTACCTTTCCCATTACCTGTATATATTTGAATATATCCTTTCATTAAATTTCTGTTTTTTAGTTTTTGTCAAAGTTTTAATTATTAATCTTTTATGGTCGCATAGACAATGTATACCGCATAAATTGCAAATAAAATCATAGCTTCCCAGCGATCGAGCTGTCTTTTTTTGCCGGTAAACATAGCCAAAAGTAATAAAGAAGTGCCGCCTGTTAACAGCCATAAATCGGTGTTAAAGGTTTGCAATGAGCTTATTGGTGTTATCATGCCGCCGGTTCCTATAATCAGAAAGATGTTGAAAATGTTTGAGCCGATGACGTTTCCAATGGCAATATCACTGTTTTTTTTACGGATGGCTACCAATGAGGTAACCAATTCGGGCAGAGAAGTGCCTGCTGCCACAATGGTGAGCCCGATGATTTTTTCGCTGAGGTTGAAAGTGCGCGCCAGTTTCACGGCCGATGTCACGACCATGTCGCCACCGGCAACAAGGGCAACAAGTCCTGCCGCTATTAATAGAATGGTCTTTGATAGTTGAGTGTTTTTTTGTGCTTGTGTATTAATTGTGCTCGCTTGTTTTATGTTTTTGCTAATGTAAATCAAGAAGGCTGCAAAACAGATGAGTAGGATTGATGCATCTGTACGACTTATCATGAAGTCGGTGGTGCCGATGAAAAAATTATTGCCAAGAAGCAGTAATAGTATTGCGGCGAGGAGCGAGGCTGGGATCTCTTTGCGTATGGTGCTTTCCTGAACGCTAAGCGGGGATAGTATTCCCACTAATCCCAGGATGATGAAAAGATTAAAATTGTTGCTTCCAATAACGTTGCCCAGTGCAATTTCCGGATGCGAATCGATAGCTGCCAGTGTGCTGACGACCAATTCGGGTGCCGAGGTGCCAAAGGCGACGATTGTAAGCCCAATAACCAATTCAGATAATCCATAGCGACGTGCCAGTGTTGACGAGCCACTAACCAGCCAATCGCCTCCTTTAAGTAGTAAGCCCAGACCTATGACTAAAATTGTTATTGTTAAAAGCATTGTCTCGTATTATTTGATGTGTAGCTGTTGAAAATGATTTTCATTGGCGGGGGGTAAATGGCGTTGATTCATATTTAGTTCTTTTCTTCTGTTTGTGCTTTGTTTATCTTGTCAAAATTATCTTCATTATTGATATTTTTATCAACTTAGTAAAAAATAATTCTTATGAAGTTTAAAGTTCACCCTTCAGTCGTTAAAGTTAAAGGTTTTTTAAATCCATCACTTCAGAGACTCGCCAGCCGAAAGGCGCCTGGACAAGCACCCGGAACTCTTCAACATACTGGGATACGTCGAATGGCGAAGGTGTTGATGACTGTACATGATTATAGTGAGACGCAATATGATGCGATTCCCATCACCGAAATAGAAACCTCGGCGCCTTATTTAACCGATAGCACCAAAACATGGATTCAGGTTCAGGGGCTACACGATATTGAGCAGTTGAAAAAAGTTTGGGATTATTTTGAGTTGCATCCATTAATTCAGGAAGATATTGTTAGTATTAGTCAGCGACCCAAGGTGGAATTTTATGGTGATGTTGTCTTTATTGTTCTGCGGATGATTGCGGCAGGCAAAAGAGAACTGGATGAGGGTTTTAGAACGGAGCAGGTCAGCCTGGTGGTTGGGAGTAATTATGTGTTGTCCTTTCAGGAGAGTGATGACCCTGTCTTTGATCCGGTGATAAAACGCCTGGCGCTTGATAACACACGTTTGCGGAAGCTAGGCGTTGATTACTTGGCTTATGCGTTGGTTGATAATGTGGTGGATCATTATTTTACAGCTCTTGATGCCCTAGGCGAAACCATTGAGTCGGTTGAAGAAGTCGTAATTGACACTCCAAGGCAGGAGAATCTTCAAACGATTCATGGGCTGCGTCGGGATCTAATCTATTTTCGTAAATCGGTTTGGTCACTTCGTGACGGTATTAATAGCTTGCTTCGCGATGAAATGCCCTTGTTTAGCGGCGAAGTGAAAATTTTTATGCGCGATGTGTATGACCATATAGTGCAGGTTATTGATAGCATCGAAAATCAACGTGAAATGGTGTTTAGTCTTTATGATATGTATATGTCGTCGCTAAGCAACAGAATGAATGAAGTTATGAAGGTGTTGACGATTATTGCTACGATATTTATTCCACTAACTTTTATTGCCGGGATTTATGGGATGAATTTTAATCCCGAAGCCGGGAAGTGGAACATGCCGGAATTGAACTGGGCCTGGGGCTACCCGGCTTCTCTTGGCATTATGGTGATTGTTGCTTTTGTTATGGTGTTCTTTTTTAAAAGGAAAGGCTGGTTCTGATTTTTTGTGAAGTTCCAATTTTATCTTCTCTATTCTTTTAATTTTTATCGCTAAGAATTTTTTTCTTGTCCTATTTTTTTAATAAGAGTTTTCTTAGAAGTTATCGTGGAGACTATTTGATTCCGTACTGGGGAAATTAGAGATTAATGGGGCGGGCTTTATTTTTTCTGCCAAAGCATTGTTTTTTAGCGGGAGTAGTTAACATAAAAAAAGAAAGGGCTGTCATCGTTCTGACATACCCTTTCTCTAACCTTAACCCTAACCCAATGCAAATATCGATAAAGAAATAAAAGTGTGCAATTCTTTTTTGTTAAAAAATATTAAAATTTAAAACTATTGCGTTTGAAATTGATTGTTGATGGACTCGTTGTTTTTTCTTTCTAACTGTATTTGTGATGGTTATTATTGTTTACAGATATTTTTTACTTTAAATGGATTTTTTCTTCGACCGTTTGATATTGAGCGCTTTAATTCTTTTTTTTATCTGGAACGATTCTAAATTTGTATATATGGGAGGTGTTTTACATCTTTTATCTCTTTCTGTTTAGATAGAATGCAAACATTCAATTAGTTTTGTTTTATGCCACGAATGTAATAGCATAAGCGAATAAAAACTATATTGTTTTTATTCGCTTATGCGAGGGAAAAAGAATTATTTTGGAGTGCTAACTATAACTTAAAATTATTATTTATGTACATTGAATGGACGCAGGATTTGTCGGTAGGGAATGACCAAATTGATAAAGAGCACCAGCGGTGGATTGAAATTTTGAATGATTTCTACGTTGGTCTCAAAGAAGGAAAATCATCTGAGAAATTACAGGAGTTGATTTTGGCTATGCTTGATTATACCAAGTATCATTTTGCCAACGAAGAGAGTTATATGAAACAGATTCATTATCCTAAACTGGCTCAGCATCAGAAGCTACATCGTGAGTACGTTGAAAAAATTGAATCATTTCATGAAAAGATAAAAGCGGGGCGTTTGCTGTTAACTATTGAGGTGACTAATTTTTTAAAGACCTGGTTAATAAATCATATAAAAGGGGTTGATCACGGATATATGCGTTTTAATCTTAATCAGGACTGACGCGGTTCGCAAATTGAAAATTATATGATACAATGGAGTGTAAACTACAGTGTTAAGAACGAACAGTTGGATCAGGAACATCAGACTTTGTTTGCGGCGCTTGATAAGTTTTATGAAGGACTGAAGTCCGGCGAGGGGAAGCAAAGTCTTGTGCAATTGATGCATGAATTGATTGATTACGCAAAGGGGCATTTCTCGAATGAGGAGGCTTTTATGAAAAGAATAGAATTTCCTGGTTTGGCGAGTCACAGCATCGAGCATCAATCTTTTGTTAAACAGGTGAATGATTTTCTGATGCGATATGAGGCAGGCGAAATTCCGGCTTCGTATGAAATAACTCATTTTATTATGGATTGGATTACGCGCCATATAAAACGTGAAGATATGCAATATGCCAAATGGTATTTGCAAAGAGCTGGCCGGATGTAATTTATTTGTACAAAAAAAAGCCTTTCTGTTTTTACAGAAAGGCTTTTTATAGCCGGGGCATTCTATTGTTTATTTTAATGATGCCCGTTTTAATTATTTCGCATTTTTAAAGGCCGAAATACCTGCAAATTTTGATGTGCTGCCTAATTGATGCTCAATACGCATTAATTGATTAAATTTTTCGATGCGTTCACCACGACACCCACTGCCGGTTTTTAAGTGTCCTGCATTAACTGCAACAGCAAGGTCGGCAATGAAACTGTCGATGGTTTCGCCACTTCTGTGTGAGACAAAACAGTTGTATGAATTTTTATAGGCTAACTCGATGGTTTCGAGCGTTTCGGTTACTGTTCCTATCTGATTTAGTTTTATCAGAATTGAATTGGCGACCCCTTTTTGTATCCCTTTACCGAGGATGGCTTTATTGGTGCAGAAGAGATCGTCGCCTACGACTTCAATTTTTTTACCAATGACATCGGTGAGGTTTTTCCAACCTTCCCAATCATTTTCAGCCATTCCGTCTTCGAGCAATACGATGGGATATTGATTGATCCAGTTTTCCCAAAGTCTGACCATTTCATCGCTTGTTAGCAAAGCTCCAGTGCTTTTAAAAAGTTTGTACTTCCCGTTATCCCACAGCTCACTGGTAGCAGGGTCGAGACAGATACTGACGTCGCTGCCGGGCTTATAACCCGCCTTTGTGATGGCTTCCAGGATTACTTCTATGGCTTCGTCGTTTGATTTGAGATTGGGCGCAAATCCACCTTCATCGCCTACTCCGGTGCTATAGTTTTTCTTTTTAAGCACCTCTTTTAATGTGTGAAAAACTTCGATACCCATTCGTATCGATTTTTTAAAGGAGGCGGCACCATGTGGTGCAATCATAAATTCCTGAAAATCGACGTTATTATCGGCATGCCTGCCGCCATTGATGATATTCATACACGGAACGGGCAAAACATAGGCATTGCTGCCTCCCAGGTGTTGGTACAATGGAGTGCCTGAACTCTGTGCTTCGGCTCTGGCATAGGCCATTGAAATGCCTAAAATCGCATTTACTCCTAATTTAGATTTGTTGGCCGTGCCATCCATTTCAATGAGGTGATAATCGAGATGGCGCTGACTGGTTATTTCTATGTCATGGATGGCAGGTGCTATTATCTTATTCACGTTGTCAACCGCTTTTTGAACCCCTTTCCCCTGGTATCGATTCTTATCGCCGTCACGCAGTTCGGTGGCTTCACGTTCGCCCGTTGAGGCTCCGCTTGGAACCATGGCTCGTGATGTTGTGCCATCTTCTAACATAAGATTTACTTCTACAGTGGGATTTCCGCGTGAGTCTAAAATTTCTAAGGCTTCAATGTTTTTAATTTTCATATTGGTGTCCTCCACATTTTATGATGAAAGTTGTTTTAATTACGATAACTCTGTTTTAATTGGCTGCAAACAATTCTGCCTTTTTTATGGTCCAGAGGCATCGTTGCTACAGATATCTGTTATGGTATAAATATTTGAATGGGTAATGTCATTATATAGTATGTGTCCAAAAACTTTCGTTGCCGATAAGAATGTTCTAATTTTGAGGCTTCTGAAGTTTGAAAAATGTGAGTTTACTGGAGTAAATAACCCTTTCGAAAGGGAGCGTAACGAAAAAAAAGGCGTTTTTTTGTAGGTGCTATTTATTTGCAAATGTGTTAACCGGTTATTGGGCTTTGTGAAAAATGATGGCCTGGTAACCGCTGATAGCGATGCGGGTGCATATACCAAACCTGTGCTTAACTTTAAATGAGAGGTCGTTTGTTGAATGTTAGCTGGATGTCTTTGGTTTTTCATGTTGCCCGTATATAATGAATCCGCATAGTTTAGTAACTAATAATGCAGATGTCATCAGCTTTTAAGCGGTTTGAGGCAGACATCATTGCCAATTATGAATACAAATATAGTGGATATTTTTTATGGGCGGTTGACAAGAAAGGGTTTTATACCGTTTATTTTTTAGTGTCTGCGATCTTTTTTTATTTAGAAAAGCGCTTTTTTGTTTTTTGTGGACTGTTGAATTGCAAGCCAATGATAAATTAATTGGTCTGAAATTCAATAGTAAAGAGTCTTTGAGTAATTTATTTGTTTCATTTTACAGCTATTTTCTTTGGAAGTTATGCTCAATTTTATACATTTGCACTCGCAATCGCAAAGCGGTTGAAATGTTCATTTAAAGGATTGGAGAGATGGGTGAGTGGCTGAAACCAGTAGTTTGCTAAACTGCCGTACGGGTAACTGTACCGGGGGTTCGAATCCCCCTCTCTCCGCTGTATTTTTTCGGGGTGTAGCACAGTCCGGTTAGCGCGCCTGCTTTGGGAGCAGGAGGTCCCAGGTTCGAATCCTGGTACCCCGACATATTAGGAGATAATTTTACTTTAAAGTCTGTAAATCGTATGATTTACAGACTTTTTTGTTGTGTGCCGTGCATGGTAAATAACTTGGTGGTGCAAGTCCACTATGGGGGTTCATAATCGCCAACCATTAGCTAAGGACAAGGGTGTCCATCGCGAGGTGGAATCTGAAGGAAGTCTACGGCAAAAACCTGCCCCGAGGAACACGAATCATATCAGGCACAACCGGTTGGATGAGACTGCAAAACAAGTCAAAGTCCAAAGATTATGCGGACACCGGAGTGTAAATGTGGCGGGGATATGGGATGAAAGTTATTTATCTTACCACGGGAGGTCTCATGGACGTGTGGAAACAGGGTATGAAGCACGGAGTAAAGCTTGCCATGAGAAGTCAGCAGAAGCCATAGTACCACTCAACTCCTCAAAGTGGGAAGGGCTGAACCTTAATGATTGAGTAGTCAATGAAAGTTACCAACATGAAGGAAGGAAAGCAGAAAATCTTTACATCATCAAAGACCTGTCCACAGAAAGATAGGACGGCATCCGACGGATATGTGGAAGGGCAGACCTTCATTTGGATAACTGAAAACAACCTCACCACCAATGATTATCGTTTAGGAAACGGATTATTAGAGCATATCCTGTCCCCCTCAAACCTGAACATCGCTTACAAACAAGTAAAGCGCAATAAAGGAGCGGGTGGAGTAGACAAGATGGAGGTAGAGTCTTTAAAGGACTATCTAGTCAATAACAAGGATAGACTAATACAATCCATCCAACAGGGGAAATACCGCCCCAATCCTGTAAGACGGGTTTTAATACCCAAAGAAAACGGAAAACAGCGCCAGTTGGGCATCCCTACAGTCGTGGACAGAGTAATCCAACAAAGCATCGCGCAAAAACTGACCTCCATTTACGAGCCTCAGTTCTCATCTCACAGTTATGGATTTAGACCCAAGCGAAATGCTCATGGCGCCCTTCGTAAGTGTCGGGACTACATTACTCAAGGTTATATCTATGCAGTAGATATAGACTTGGAGCGGTACTTTGATACCGTTAACCACAGCAAGTTGATAGAGATACTATCGCGCACCATTAAAGACGGACGTGTCGTGTCACTTATCCACAAGTACCTAAATGCTGGAGTAATGCATGAAGACCACTACGAAGAAACCCATGAAGGCGTACCGCAAGGAGGCCCACTAAGTCCTCTGCTGGGAAATATCCTACTGAATGAGCTGGACCGGGAACTCGAAAGCCGAGGGCATAAATTTGTACGTTATGCTGATGACATGATAATACTCTGCAAAAGCCGGCGAAGCGCCCTCCGGACGATGAAAAGTATTGTTTCTTTTATAGAAGAAAAGCTATTCTTGACAGTCAATCGGGACAAGAGCCAAGTGGGACATGTAAAGGATGTTAAGTTCCTTGGCTATACCTTCTATCGCTATAGAGGTGAAGGAAGGTTGAGGATACACCCCAAAAGTATGGAGAAGATGAAAGCCAAAATTAAAAAGCTGACATCGAGAAGCAACGGATGGGGCAACGATCGCAGGAAGGAGGCATTAAGTCAATACATTAAGGGCTGGGTGCAATACTTCAAACTGGCCGACATGCAAAATCTACTGATAAAAACGGATGCGTGGTATCGCCGACGGCTACGAATGGTAATCTGGAAACAATGGAAACGGATAAAAACCAGAGTAGCCAACCTGAAAAAGTTGGGTATAAATAAATACAAAGCTTATGAGTGGGCGAACACAAGGAAAGGTTACTGGCACATAGCAAAGAGCTTTATCCTGTCCAGAACTGTCACAGACCAGCGTTTGCGTAAGGCCGGATATGTTTTCTTACTGGATTATTACAAAGCGGTAAGAGTTGAATATTAAGGAACCGCCGTATACGAGAACCGTACGTACGGTGGTGGGAGAGTACGAAACGGGAATTAATCCCGTTTCTCCTACTCGATTAGATTAAATTATTTTTTTGAGGGCTGGAGTAATTGCTTTATAACCAATTTGTATTAGAGTTCTAGATCGAAGAAATGCGTTTTATTTTGTATTCTATTGACATGACTAGAAATAAATTATTAGATGTATAATAGGGGAGTCAGAATATTTTAGTTTAGGCTTGGAAAATATTGATTGGTAATACTAAATTATGCTGCCACACCATAAACATTTCCTCAACCGATTGGGAAATGTTATAGCATGGCAGATTAAATGATAAAAGAGCTGTATTTATTTTATTTCAGACCCATTTTTAACTTTATCTGACGGGTTCACAAAGACCAGTTTGCCGTCGGCATCTTCAGCCATTAGAATCATTCCTTGCGAATTGATGCCTTTAATGTTTCGTGGGGCCAGATTTACCAGAATGCTAACTTGCTTTCCCACGATAGCTTCGGGGCTAAAATATTCGGCAATGCCTGAGACTACTGTTCGCTGATCAATACCGGTATCAATTTTTAATTTTAGCAGTTTTTTTGTTTTGGCCACTTTTTCTGCTTCGAGAATGGTGCCCACCCGAATGTCCATTTTTGAGAAATCGTCGAAGCTGATATTTTCTTTTATGGGGTTGGCCGTTTTTGCCGCGGTTTCATTGTCTTTTTTCGATTGGGCCAGTTTATCCAGTTGCATCTGTATGGCTTCATCTTCTATTTTTTGAAATAACAAAACGGCTTCGCCGATGATATGGCCGGGCTTAAGAATTTCTTTTTGTCCGCAATCCTGCCAGTCTATGTTGTCCATATTTAGCATGTTGCGCAATTTTAGAGCCGTAAATGGAAGGAAAGGTTCCATTAAAACGGCCAGATTAGCCGTGATTTGTAATGCAACGTACATAATGGTTGAAACCCTGTCGGCATCGGTTTTAATTAGTTTCCAGGGTTCTGAGTCCGCCAGGTACTTATTCCCGAGGCGCGCCAGACTCATGGCTTCTTTTACTGCTTCACGGAATTTGAAATTTTCCAGTGCTTCTTCTGTTCTTTTAACGATATCGGCGATGCTGTTAAGTGTTTCGTTGTCAAAGTCGTTAAATACATTGGGCACGGGAATTTTTCCTTCATAATATTTATGTGTAAGCACCATGCTTCGGTTGACGAAGTTGCCGAAGATAGCTACCAACTCATTGTTGTTGCGTGCCTGGAAATCTTTCCAGGTAAAATCGTTGTCTTTTGTTTCGGGGGCATTTGCCGTTAAAACATAGCGTAAAACATCCTGCTGGTCTTTAAAATCTTTGAGATATTCATGTAACCAGACAGCCCAGTTGCGGGAAGTTGAAATTTTATCTCCTTCAAGGTTTAAAAATTCATTGGCAGGCACATTATCAGGCAGATTATATGACCCTTCGGCTTTAAGCATCGATGGAAAGACGATGCAATGGAACACAATATTATCTTTGCCGATGAAATGCAGCAGACGTGTTTCCGGATCTTTCCAGTATTTTTCCCATTCGGGGGTTAATTCGCGTGTAGCCGATATGTAACCGATAGGGGCATCGAACCACACATACAGTACTTTCCCTTCGGCACCTTCAACCGGAACTGGAACACCCCAGTCCAGATCGCGACTTACGGCACGAGGCTGTAACCCAAGATCAATCCACGATTTACACTGCCCATAAACATTTGGTTTCCATTCTTTGTGGTCTTCCAGGATCCATTGGCGGAGAAAAGATTCATGCTTATCCAATGGCAAATACCAATGTTTGGTTTTTCTCAATACCGGAGCACTTCCCGAAATGGTCGATTTTGGGTGTATCAGATCGGTCGCATTAAGGCTGGTGCCACAGCTTTCGCATTGGTCGCCATAGGCCCCGTCTTTGCCGCAATGCGGACATGTGCCAGTGATGTAGCGGTCGGCCAAAAACTGATGAGCTTCCTCGTCGTAATACTGTTCGCTCTCTTTTTCGATAAATTCTCCTTTTTCGTATAGTGTTTTGAAAAATTGAGAGGCGGTTTCGTAGTGGGTTTTATTGCTGGTACGCGAATAAATATCAAAAGAAATTCCAAATTCTTTAAATGATTCTTTAATGATGCCATGGTATTTGTCTACGATATCCTGTGGCTTTACGCCTTCTTTACGGGCTTTGAGCGTAATTGGGACCCCGTGTTCATCGGAACCGCCAATAAGTAAAACATCTTCTCCTTTTAGACGAAGGTATCTTACATAAATATCGGCTGGTACATAAACTCCGGCCAAATGACCAATATGAACCGGACCGTTGGCATACGGTAGGGCTGTGGTAACTAATGTGCGTTTAAAATTTGTCATATGTTGAAAATGTCGAATATTTTTTTCGGAAATCGTGAACCCAAATTGCTTTAAACAGGATGTTTTTTTAGTTTTACTCGTAAATTATGCTTTACAAACAGCAAAGATAATTAGTGTAGTTAAGAAAACTAATAAATTTAATGACTTTGATGTTATTACGATTTGTTTTTAGTTTTTTATAGTTTGAAAATCAGGGTTTTTATAAGGCGTGTGATAGTGTTGTAATAATAGGATAGTTTTTTGTGTGATTATATTTTGTTTTTTAAGGTCATATGGAACTCGCCGGAATTAATCATCCCTCTGTGTGAGAGTTCCCTCTCATGGCTCGTTTCATATTTATAATTTGCGTCCTGATATATTGAAGTTTGAACGCTGTTTTTTTGTGGTTTGACATTAATGTTTGATTTTATTATGATTTCGCCGTCTTTTCTTTCGTCAGATGATTTAGTTGGAATTGTTTCTCCTGCCGGTAAAATTGCACCTTCGTCATTGAAGCTTGCGAGCCAGTATCTGGAGAATATGGGCTTGCGTTGTTTGTTGGGCAAACATGCGGCAGGCCAGTGGCATCAGATGGCTGGTACCGATCAACAGCGGGCTGATGATTTTAATGCGATGCTTAAGAATCCGGAAGTTAAGGCTATCTGGTGTTCGCGTGGTGGCTATGGCGCTATTAGGTTAGTAAATAGGATTGATTTTTCTCTTTTGAAGAACCAACCAAAATGGATAATCGGATTTAGCGATATTACGGTGTTTCATTCAGTATTGGGAGCACAGTTAAAGATGAAATCGGTTCATGGGCCTATGCCTAAAAATCTCGAGACCGGAAATTATGATTCTTCCGGAGTTGACACTCTATGGCAGATGTTACAAGGGAATGAAGTGATTTATCAGATTATGCCTCATTCGTTAAACGTTATTGGGGAAGGAAGGGGTAAATTGATAGGCGGAAATTTGACGTTACTGAATTCCTTGGTTGGTACGCCTTATGATTTTGAACCTGAAGGAAAAATTCTTTTCATTGAGGAAGTGGGCGAATACCTGTACCATATTGATCGTATGCTAAGAGGTTTAAAGCTGGCCGGGAAGTTAAAAGGGTTGGCTGGTTTAGTAGTGGGGCAGATGACCGATATTCAGGACAATCATACTCCTTTCGGGGCATCACCATATGAAATTATTTCGCAAGTGGTTGAAGGTTGTGATTTTCCGGTAATGTTCAATTTCCCGGCCGGCCACAGTTTGGCGAATCAGCCTTTGATGCTGGGCGCTACCGTTCATTTGTCTGTTAAAAAGGAAACGGTGACATTGAATTACATCAAATAAATTATTGAGTTTATGGCCAGCCACAATGAATTGGGGCAATTGGGCGAAGAAAAAGCCCGCATTTTTTTGACGCAGCAAGGTTATACTATTGTAACCTGTAACTGGCGTTACCGACAAAAAGAAGTAGATATTATTGCCCGTAAAGATGGGTTCCTGGTTATCGTTGAGGTGCGTACGCGCACCAGCAGTAAATGGGAACATCCGAGGGAAAGTATTACCCGATCTAAAATCAGATTCCTGGTATTGGCTACCGACGCTTATGTGAAATTATATGAGGTGGATGAGCCGGTTCGTTTTGATGTGGTGACTTGTATGCCAATAAAAGATAGTGATGAGTGGGAAATAGAGTTGATAGAAAATGCTTTTACGGCGCAACTTGAATAGGTCTGTATTTTATTTGAAATCATTTATAAGCATGGTCGTTTTGAAACTTTATAAATGTGTGTTTATTTTGGTAAATGACCATTTTGAGGGCACGCGTTGTACAGAAGCCTGATATTTTTAGCTACCACTATTTTAGATTTAAACTGTTTGTTTTATGAATATCGAGGAGTTACGTGATTATTGTATGTCCTTATCCAATGTGTCAGAATCAATGCCTTTTGGAGACGATAGTCTGGTGTTTAAAATTGGCGGTAAAATGTTTTTACTGACGACCCTTGAGGGTGATTTTAGAATTAATGTTAAGTGCGACCCAGAGTATGCGGTTCAATTGCGGGAAAAGTATAGTTGCGTGAGTCCGGGTTACCACATGAATAAAAAACATTGGAACACGGTTGAAATAAATGGTAGTATTGCTGATTCGATGGTTTTTGAATGGATTAACCTTTCTTACAATTTGGTGTTAAAATCTCTTCCCCGAAAAATCAGGGAAGAGATTGAGAATTCATAAATCACTTTAGTTTTATTTTCTGGCTTTAAAATACGATGAGGCTTCGGTAAGGAGTTGAGATAAATGCTGAAGCTCTTTGGCTGCGATATTTATTTCGTCGGCATTGTACGCATTGCGTTGAGTTACCTGGTTTAGTTCTTGTAGTGCCAGGTTAATTTGTTCAACACCAGTTACTTGTTCAACCGAAGCTGCGGATATTTCTCTTACCAGATTCGCGGTGTTTTCAATTTGGGGTGTTATCTGGTCCATCAATTGAGTTGCCAATTGCGATGATTCAATGGCTACGACAGAGGCCCCGGTTATTTCTTGGGCTGCGACCTGGCTTCGTTCGGCCAGTTTGCGCACTTCTGCTGCGACAACGGCAAATCCGCGTCCTTCCTGACCTGCACGGGCGGCTTCAACGGCCGCATTCAGAGCTAATATGTTGGTCTGAAATGCAATATCTTTGATGATTGATATTTTGTTGGTGATTTCTTCCAAATGATCGGCCGATTCTTTTGTTTTCTTGTTGCTTTCTTTTACGTCTGTGGCTGCTTTGGCTGATAAAGATTCTGTTTGCCGTGAATTTTCAGTGTTTTGTTCAATGTTGGCATGCATTTGTTGCATTGATGACGATACCTCTTCGGCTGAAGAGGCTTGCTCGTTGGCGCCCTCAGCTAGATCCAGTGCTTTAGTGGTTAATTTATTACTGGCATCCCCTATCGAATGTGTTGTGTCAATTATTTTTCCGATGAGTTGATTCAGATTGTCGGTCATATAGTTTAAGGCATTACTTAATCGACCAACTTCATCGTTACGGTGGCTTTCTAACATTTTAACTGTTAAATCACCGCCTGCCACTTTTTCCGCTATCTCGATCCCTTTGACAATTGGTTTTGCAATTGAATCTGATAGGAAATAGATCATAAATATCCCTAATATTAGAATGAACGATAGTGTTGCTATTTGAACATTTCGTTGTTGTGTGGCAATTATATAGCTGTCTTCACCCGTCAAAATTATCTGATCCAGACCTATATCTGTTGCGGCTCTTACTTCCCAGAGAACTTTTTTGGAGGCTTCATAATTTTTTAGCCCGGCTAATTGCATTGTTTTAAAATCGTCAATGGCATGAAAAGCATCTGTGAAGATATTGCCGGTCGTGGTTTTAAAACGAGAGTTGGTTCGTGTTATTTTTTGTTGTAAATCTTTTAACTGATCTGCCACGACTTCTACCGCTTGACCATCTCTATTGTTAAATGCCAGTAACAGGTCAACAATGTTACCGTAGAGATTTGAGGAATACTGGTTGTTGGTTCCCGAAGCTGTTAATTTATCGGTTTCTTTAATGAGCTGTTGTTTGGATTCCTGAAAATTGACGGATTTGGTTTGGTAATCTTCCCATACGGTTTTATAGGTTTGAACATATTCTGTTAGTAGAGGAATAAATACACCTTTTTTTTGAAGTGCCTCAATTCTGTCAGCCGTGAGGGTTTTGAGCTTATCCAATGCATTAATCATTCTATTGTATGACTCATCATGCGATTTGAGGTAGAATTTATCGCCTGTGAATTCGTATGAGCGCGCAAATTCCTGCGTTTCCTGCCAATACCTTAACAGTAAGTTTGATGCACTTGCCGAAGGAATGTGTATTCCGGATAAGTTCTGTGTTTCTTTTGAAATTTGGTATAAGTTTTTAAGTAATACCAGACCTGTTAGGATCGTGATTCCGATAACGATTGCAAAACTTGTCCCGATTTTATTGCGGATACTAAGATCTTGCCAATAAGTTTTTATCTTCATAAATATAGCTTTGTTGAAATTCTCCAATTATGCGGAAAAAGTATTAAAAAATAATTAATTTCGTAAATCAATACGTAATTATTTTTATTAAAGCCGAGTTAATATGAAGATTATTTTTCAAGTTCAGTTATTTGTTCTAATGTTGATTTTCGCCGGATGTGGCAGTCAATCAGAGTGGAAGGTGGGGTATTTAAATCCGGCTGATTTTCGTGATCGATTTGTCTCGGAAGGTGCATATATGGCCGAGCGATTTGAACAGTTAGGGGCTGAAATGATTACGTTATCGGCTCAGGATGACGATGCTGTCCAGCTTCAGCAAGGATATCAATTGCTGGACGAAGGTGTAGATGTTTTAATTATTGCCGCTATTAACGGAAATACAATAGCTCCATTGGTGCGCGATGCCGTTGCAAAGGGTGTTCTTGTGGTTGCTTATAACAGATTGATTAACAATTCAGAATACGATCTTTTTGTGACTGGTAACAATAAAGATATTGCACGTCTATTTTGTGAGGCCGCTCTTTCGCGAAAGCCCACCGGTAATTATATCGTTTTTGGCGGCGATCGTTTTGACCGCAATGGGCTGGAGTTAAAGCAACATATCGATTCCATTTTGAAACCGCATATTGAATCGGGTAGCATAAATTTGTTGTTTGACACGTACGTGGAAGGTTGGAATGGTGAACGTACGGCTTTTGAGTTTCAGAAGATTATTGATAGCTACGGGTTGGATATCGATGCTGTTATTGCCTGTAGTGATCCGATGTCGGTTGCCGTGGCAAATATTTTGAAAAAGTATGGGAAAGAAGGCGAAGTTGTGGTCACTGGTCAGGATGCAATATTAGAGGCCGTTAAAGAAATTTATGATGGTTCAATGACTATGACTGTTTATCATCCGCATAAAACGTTGGGGTATAAAACGGCCGAATTAGTTATGGATTTATTGGATGGCAAAAAGGCCCGCGATTTGTCTAATGCTTCTACCTTTAATGGAACGGTTGATATTCCTACCTATAAGATTAATTCAATTGCTGTGACCAAAGAAAATTTGGATGAAGTGTTAATTCAAAGTGGGGAATATACGATGGATGAAATTGCAAATTAGAGTTTGTCTATTTTGCGTTGTGCTTGCTGTTAACATGGTCATTTACTGCCGTAAATGACCATGTTAACAGATGTACAAGTTTCTAATTTGAATTTTTGACAGTTAAATTAGTGTTATTCTGCAAAATTTTGCCAATTAATAAAATGCCGGGCTCCCTCTTTTAATCGGGAGGCCCGGCATTTTGTTTTGTGGGGAGGCAAACAAAATCCTGTCATGAAGATGGCAGAATGGGTCTGTTTTACCGAAATAGTTGCCGTATTTCGGTTGTAAAGGCAGATTAAATCAAACAACCACTGCACTTCAATAAACAGGATTTGTTTGCCATGGAGAATAAGTGTGGAATGGTTAAAAAATGACGCTGTTGGGACCTATTCCTATGCTTTCGTTTAGTTCGCTCTTTATTTCCCCTTCATTATTATAGATGGTTACCGTACCTGGTTTAGTGAAGTCCGGACTTTCACAAGTGTAGATGTCTCCATTGGCCGGGTTGACGCTAAAACCATAATAATAACCACTGATAAGCGGTTCAGTGGGGAATATCTCTGAATCTACGGCTATTGCAAAAATGCCGGTGTAAGTGTCTGTATACAGTGTTTGTTTGTCGGTGCTAATTTCCAAATGGGACGGATGAATTTGGTCTCCTATCTCTATGGTTTTTAATACGCTTTGATCGGTTCCTGATAGTTTGATGAGTGCTGATCCTGTTTCTGAAGTCAGGTCCCATGTGTTGGGATCGTAAACTTGTGATCCGAAGCATATTACCCAAACGTCGTTGTTGTTGTCGATGGCAAAGTGTTTTGGGCCATCGGACACATCAACTGTATTAATGACCTCATTCGTATTGGGATCAATAATTGAGATGGTGTTATTTACGCCGTATCCGCCGCTATTGGCAGCCCAAATAAGATCGTTGTTTACGATGATGCCTTCTGTTCCGCTTCCGGTTTCAATGGTATTGACAATTGTGTTGGTGTCGAGATCAATAACAGCCACAGAACCGGTTGTTGAGCCCCATTGTGAAACGTAGAGTTTGCCATTATAATGAGTTGCAAACCGGGGATTACTTAACCCCTCTATTGTTGTTACCCACGTAAAATCATTTTTATTAACCACCTGAATGCTGTTACTGGCATTCACAATCAGATAGGCTTTGTCATCAACAATTTCCATGTCTTGTAATACATCACCTATAATTGTATTTGTGCCATTGCTTTTCTTGAAGATACTACCGACAACCACCTGATCGTCGTAGCTGTAGAATGAAACGGAAGCGTTGCTTTGTCCAAAAGTTCCTTCGTTCAGAATAAAGGCTCCGTTTGTGTATAAGCTGTTACTCGTTTCGTTATCGTCCGTGCACGATGTCGCAGCAAGAACCAGAAATGCAGCTAATAAAATATTCATTGCAAAATTTGACCGTTTATAACGGCTTCTTAAATTGGTAATATTCATGATTGTAAAATTATGATTGGTTATTGAATAATTACAGTCTTACCTGTAAATTGACTTCGTAATTGCAAAGTGGCATTGCATACCAGGCCATTAGTTGGTATTGCGTGTTCCATAGGTTGTTTACTTTCACGTTTAGCTGGACGTCCGTTCTCCCTGCAGGAATTTTATAACCGCCCATGATATTCCCCAGTAGGTATGGCTCAAGTCGATTAGTGTAGTCGTAGTATCTTTCGCCAACGGCGTTTATTGTAAAAGCAGCTACTATTGCTTTATATTTCCATGTTAAAAGGCCTGCTCCTTTGTGGAGAGGGATGTAAACCATTTGTTTTCCGTCATAATGGTCGTCTGTTTTAAGCCGTGAGTGGGTATAAAAATAACTGGTTGATAACTGCCAAAACGAGGATCCTATTTTGCGGCCATAAATACCTTTTAATTCCAGACCTTTTGATTCTCCCCTTTTTTTATTGGAGGGAGTCCATATTGCATCGTCGTCCTGAAGCCATATAATCCAGTCTTTGATGTTGGAGGTAAACCAGATTGTGCTTAGTTTCATGTTTTGTTCAGCCGTCTTTTTGTTGTACTCGAAGCCAATATCTCCACTCCAGCCCGACTCTGGCTTCAAACTGTTATTGCCGCGCGCATAACCGTCAAATGCCCAATAAACATCATTAAAGGTTGGAATTCTGTAATTTTTTGAGATATTTCCCTTAATTTTTATTCTTTGCGTGAGGGCATAATTACCACCATAGGCAAATATTACAGGATGTAACGTGGTGTTGGTCATTTCATCGCGAAAGCTTATGAGTGAGGTTAGTCGGTTGTTAAATGTTTTAAACTGCACAAAGGAAAATAAAGCCCAACGACTACGTATTGGGGTGCCAATGTAACCGTCACTTTGGGCTTGTTCGTTGGTGTAGTTTAATCCCGTGCTCCATTGTATTCCGTTTTTTAAGCTAATTCTTGATTCTATTTCAGAAATGAGGGATAAAGATTGGTTATTTCCGCTGCTTATGGGAGTCTCCACATTGGTGTAGTCAATCTGGTTCCATAGAATTCCCTGTTTGAAGTTTATTTGAATGTTGTTGGTGCGGTAGTATCTCAGGTTTATAGCCCCCATTACATTGTTATCTATCTGATATTGTTGGTTAGGAGTGCTTTTGGTCATAATTGTTTGTACATCCTTATCGTAATGTTGAAGCCACAGTCCGGTCGTTACCAGTAGTTGATTGCCCAATCTAAAATAGTTGTCCTGACTTAAACCCCATTGTTTTACACCTGCATTGGTCTGGCGTTCTTTTCTTTTGTCCGGCCGAGAGGTGTTATAATACCAAAAGTTATTATCGCTGCTTTGTCGCATGACCGATAAGGAGGAGGCTCTTTTTTTGTTTCCTGTTTTCAGTGACAGTTGTTCGTATTGGCGGTTGTAGCTTCCAATGCCTCCATTAACCGAGATGTGATTTTTTTTATTTAGGAGGTTGTTGGTGGTCAGGTGTAGTACTCCGGACATGGCTCCACTTCCGCATAGGGTTCCGGCGCCACCGCTTTGAATTTGTATATCTTCAAAGAGGGATGCTGGCATGGCCGATAGATTAACGGAGCTATTCATTGGACTTTGGAGATTAAGCCCGTTCCACATAATCGCGGTATGATTGCTGTGGCTTCCTCTAAAACTGACCGTTGAAAGTCCACCCGGACCATAGCTTTTTATAGATGCTCCCGTTGATAGTAGGAGTAAATCCGAAAGAGAGGAGGTTCTCATTAGCTTCACCAAAATTGAATCTGGTTTTTCTATGGCAGCGCCAATGGTATATTCCTTTAAATGGTTGGCTTGAATGGTTACTCCTTTTAGTGGTATAGTCTTTTGTTGAAAGTATACCTGAGCATTCAGATGACAGCCAAATACTAATATTACCGTAAAAAACGGTTTGATTCTATTAAAGCGCATGTTTACAAATGATTAAAGTGAATTTAACCATTCGCAACAAACGGATGCTGGTGAAAATATAGAACAAAAGGATGTAGTTCTAATCTTCGCTTTTCTACCCGAAAGCTACGAATTAAAGTATTGGCAGGTCTTCTGGCTCACTCCTTTTTTTGATGCCTTCCCATCAGTTAATACCTGACAGTGGCGAAGTTTTCAAAAAAATAATAGAGATTACAGCTGCGGGGACAGCTCCGGAATTCTTAAAGATTAATAATTTAACCATTTAAGTCACCGGATTCCCTTTTATCAGTTTTCCGTAATTGGATTACTGAACCAATCTTTGTGCAAAAATACGTGCTATAATGTGATTATCAAATTTTAGTTCTTTAATTTTTGAAATTGTTTGTAATCTGCTGATTTATATTTTGTTGCCTAATTTCTTTTTTTATGTGTTTAATGGTTGCCAAAAACCAGATCATCGCCGCTATTCCGGCACTTCCTCCTATAAGGTAACCTGTTTCTGGGCTAAGGAACAATCCTCCTGTTTTTATTGGAGCAACCATCAGATACGATACGCATATTATGGTCATGAATAAAGCCGGAAGTGATAGCATCCAGTGGCTTTTATTGTTTTTGGCAAGATACATTGCACCGGTCCACAGAACGATAACGGCCAAAATTTGGTTGGATAGGCCCAAATATTTCCAGATAGTGGCAAAATCTAGCTGAGAGAGCAAAAAGCCTACTAGAAATAGCGGAATGCTAATGATTAATCGCTTTGTTGTAGTGGTCTGCTTCATTTTAAAAACGTCAGCAATGGTGAGGCGGGCGCTTCTAAAGGCTGTGTCGCCAGTGGTGATGGGACATACAACGACCCCAATAATTGCAAGAACGGCGCCTGCTTTGCCTAACCAACCGGTACTGATTTCATTTACAACCCATGCCGGGGTGTGACCGGAAGTTTGTAGTGTAGCATTTAGTCCTTCGGCACCACCAAAGTAATTCATAGCCGCAGTGGCCCATATTAATGCTACTATTCCTTCGGCAATCATTGCCCCATAAAACACATACCGACCTTGTTTTTCGTGTGTTATGCAACGGGCCATCATTGGGGCCTGTGTGCTGTGGAAACCTGATAAAGCGCCGCATGAAATAACAATGAACAGCATCGGAAATAAGATGTTTTCTGTTGGATGATGGTGAAAATTGCTAAATGATGATAGTGATAGTTCTTTGAGGACTAATTGACCTGAGATGCCATAGATTATAATGGCGCCGCCAATAAGCAGGGCCATTATAAGTAGAGCCAGACCAAATACCGGGTATATTTTACCTATTATTTTATTGATGGGCAGTAGCGTGGCAATCAGGTAATAGGCAAAGATGGCATAGAGCCACATCGTCATACCACCACCTGTAAAACTGGACAGGAGCTCTGCCGGCCCCGTAACAAAGGCTACTCCTACAAAAATTAACAGGAGTAAAGAAAAAATTCTTAAAAACTGACGAAAGCCGTTACCTAGATATTTTCCTACTATTTCAGGAATGCTGGCGCCATTATTCCTGACTGAAAGCATGCCTGAAAAGTAGTCGTGAACCGCTCCAATAAAAATACAACCAAGCACAATCCAGAGATAAGCCATTGGACCGTACATGGCCCCCAATATCGCCCCGAAAATAGGACCTAAGCCGGCAATGTTTAAGAATTCTATGGTGAAAGTTTTCCAGGCAGGCATAGGTATGTAATCAATCTGGTCAGCACTGGCAATGGCTGGCGTTGGTTGTGAATCGTCGGCGCCAAAAAAATATTCAGTAAATTTTCCGTATAAAAAAATCCAGCTATTAAAGCCGTGAGGGAGAGGAGAGATGTAATCATTTTTGTGCTTTTTTGTAAAATTAGTCAAAAATCAGTAAAGTTGTGTTTCATCTAAAAACCTTAAATTTGCAGTTGCCTTCAACGAAAGGCTTTAAATCATTTAATTTAGATCCAATTTAGAAAACTTTTTTACCTTGAATTATTGTGCGAGTTATGAATGAAATATATAATCAGAACCCGAAGTTTCATTTAGCAGTTGACTGTGTTATATTTGGTTATGAGGCCGGTGAACTTAAATTGTTGTTGTTTCATAGAGTTATTGAGCCCTGTAAAGGTGAATGGTCGCTTATGGGTGGATTCATGAGGTCCGATGAATCGCTTGAGGATGCGGCCCGGCGCGTTTTGTTTCAAACGACAGGTTTGGAAAATATTTTTTTGGAACAGATCGGGGCTTTTTCTAAAGTTGATAGGGAACCGGGAACGCGTGTGATAAGTGTTACTTTTGTGGCTCTTATTCGATTGAATGAACACGACCGGAATTCCGTAGGCGAACTTGGTGCACAATGGTGGCCGGTTGCTGAAATTCCAAAATTGATTTTTGATCATGAAGAAATGGTGGCTGAAGCGATGAAAAGTCTTCAGAACAGAGCCGCATCTGAGTTGGTTGGACGTGAATTATTGCCTGAAATTTTTACCCTTACTCAGTTGAGGGTGCTTTATGAGACTATTTTTCAGAAATCTTTTGAACCGGGTAACTTTCGGAAAAAAGTGTTGTCGCTAAATATTTTGGAACGGTTGAATCTTAAAAATACCACCGAATCGAAAAAGGGGGCTTTTTATTATCGTTTTAAGGATGGACAACAAGTGCCTGAAGGCCAGTTGCTGTTTCATGTTAATCGATAAATTATATTTGTATGGATAAGACGAAAATTTTGTTTGTTTGTTTGGGAAATATTTGTCGTTCGCCGAGTGCCAAAGCTGTGATGATTAGTGTGGTTGAAAAATATGATGCGGAAAATAATTTCGAAATTGATTCTGCGGGTATTCTGTCTGTGCATGCCGGGGAGCCGGCGGACAGTCGAATGAAAAAGCATGCCAGTGAACGGGGGTATCTGCTCAATAATATCAGCCGGCCAATAAAAAGCCCCGTTGATTTTGATTATTATGATATTATAATTGGGATGGATGATCAGAACATCAGGGATTTAAAGCGTTTAGCGCCAACAGAATGCCAAGGGAAGATTCGGAAGATGACCGATTTTTTGATTCAGGGACAGGCCGAAGAGGTGCCTGATCCTTATTACGGCGGAGAAGCAGGCTTTGAAATGGTTCTTGATTTGTTAGAGGATGCCTGTGAAGGATTATATCAACATCTGGTATTTGGGAAGAATTAACGCGACAAACATGTTTTGATCTTTAGCTTAGTATCAATTCCTAAAATTAGACGTTAAAGTTAGAAGATTAGAAACGAGCCGTGGGAATTGTTTCACACACAGAGGGATGATTAAGCTAGGCGAGTTCCATATGGCAACTGAAAAACAAATTATAAACATATGAAACGAACATGAATTTTAGCATTCTAAAATACACACAGGAGAATGATTAAAATTCATCGAGAGTTCCATATGACCATTGAAAGATAAATTTAATCATATGAAACGAGCCATGAGAGTAATCTCTCACACAGAAGAATGATTATCCGGCGAGTTCCATATGGCAATTGAGAAACAAAATATAATCATATGAAATATGTTATTTTTATTTGGTGCTTATTCTTATTGTTTTTTTGGGAATCGAAAGCTTCAAATAATGAAGGGCTGGCTCCATTGATTCAGAATACCGACGGACGGCGGATTCAAATGCTTGATGGCCACTGGAAGTATATGGTAGATATGTACGAAAATGGATATTATAACTACCGTAAATTACCTCGCATTGACGGTTATTTTATGGACCAGAAGATTCAGTCGCCTTCGGATTTATTGGAATATAATTTTGATGATGAACAGACTCTTCGCGTTCCCGGCGATTGGAATACACAGGATGATAAATTGTTTTATTATGAAGGGAATATATGGTATCGACGTAAGTTTGACGTTGATAAGTCTGCCAATATGCGCTATTTTGTTTATTTCGGTGCAGTTAATTATGAAACCCATGTCTATTTTAATAGAGTAAAGCTTGGGGTTCATGAAGGCGGATTTACGCCTTTCAATTTTGAAGTCACTGATCAGGTATTGAAGAGTGGTAATTCTTTAATATTAAAAGTTGATAATCGTAGGCGGCCTGAAGGTGTTCCTACTGATAATACCGATTGGTATAATTATGGAGGCATTACCCGTTCGGTGAAATTGATTGAGGTCCCTGAAACCTTTATTCGTGATTATCATTTGGTTCTCGATCCTTCTAATTGTAAGTTAATTAACGGTTATGTTCAGTTGGATGGCACACAAAAGCAACAGAATGTGCACGTTGTGATACCTGAATTGAAGGTAGATAAGGTTTTAAGAACTGATGCTTCCGGACGAGCTGATTTTTCTTTGAGCACTAAGCCTCAACTTTGGTCTCCTGAATCGCCAAAACTTTATCGTATTATAATTAGGTCCGAATCTGATGAGGTCCAGGACCAGATTGGTTTTAGAACTATTAAAGCTGAAGGCAAAAAGTTAATTCTTAATGGGCAGGAAATATTTGCGCGAGGGATTAGTATTCATGAGGAAGCGCCATTTCGTTCTGGTCGTGCCTGGTCTGAGGCCGACGCTAAAGTTTTAATAGGCCTGGCTAAGGAGTTGAACTGTAATTTTGTGCGTCTTGCACATTATCCGCACAATGAAGCCATGGTGAAAGAAGCGGAAAGACAGGGCCTCCTTGTTTGGTCTGAAATTCCTGTTTACTGGACCATAAATTGGGATAATGCAGCCACGCTTGCAAATGCCCGTAATCAGCTTGCGGAAATGATTCACCGCGATAAAAATCGGGCCAATATAATCATTTGGTCTATTTCCAATGAAACGCCGGTGTCGGCGACTCGTAATCTGTTTCTACGAACGTTAATACACGATGTTAAGCAACTTGATTCAACCCGCTTGGTAGCAATGGCTATGGAGGTGCATAGTGTTGATGCAAACACTAAAACAATTGGTGACCCATTGGCTGACGAACTGGATGTTCTTAGTTTTAATCAATATGTGGGTTGGTACGATGGCCTGCCTGATAAATGTGACCGGCTAAATTGGACCTTTACCCAGAATAAACCTGTGTTTATTAGTGAAGTAGGCGCTGGTGCACTTCAGGGGCTGCATGGTGATGCCAATCAACGGTGGACTGAAGAGTTTCAGGAAAATCTTTATATCCATAATATTAATATGATGAAGCGGATGAAAGGTTTGGCTGGGGTTACACCTTGGATTTTGATGGATTTCCGCTCGCCTCGCAGACCACTGCCTGGAATTCAGGATGGTTTTAATCGCAAAGGTCTTGTTTCTGATCAGTTGATAAAAAAGAAAGCTTTTTTTATTCTTCAGAACTGGTACAATGAAATTCAATCGTTAAATAAAAAATAACTTCTTTTAATAGATGGAACATTTGTTTTTTATAAATGGCCCATCTATATGCATTCCTAATTCTAGTGATGTATATCTGGTTTAAGTCTGGCCTGATTGTGGTTTCTTCTTGCAATTTTGTGCTTAATTTGTTTGGCTTTTCAATCTCTGGTTAAGCGTTCTCCCAAAATAGTTTTATCTGTTTTTATTATTTAGATTATTTATAAATAACGCCAAAATAGTTAGTGTCTAATCCACACAAAGACATTGATATTTCTAAGGTTTATGGTTGGTTATTGTAAAAGATGATTAAAAAATATAAATTTTAGTATTTGCAATTTATTGTAAATGTTCTATTTTAGCAGTGTGTTTAGAAAGTGTAATAAAAACACTAACGTAATATAATGATAATGGATGACGACAAACATCTTAGTGATGATTTCCGGGTTTTAAATGATCAGATATCTGTTGACTGTGTCATTTTTGGTTTTGACTTTACAACATTAAATGTGCTTTTGGTTGACCGTGTGATGGTAAATGAAGAAACAGGCGAGGAACTATTTACCGATTTGACGTTAGCTGGGAATCATATATACGAAGATGAGGACTTGGATGAAGCGGCGGCTCGTATTCTTTTCGATTTAACCGGATTGAAAGGGATTTTTCTTGAACAGTTTAAAACGTTTGGATTGCCGAATCGGATTAGTCGCGAGAATGACCGCCTTTGGTTGGCGGCAAGTGGCCGTAATCCCGACCAACGAATTGTTACAGTAGGCTATTTTTCATTGCTGGCTACCGACAAAGTAACGCTGGAATGGAAAGGTCGAAATGTTCGATGGATGCCGGTTTCTGAGATTACCGATCTGGCTTTTGACCATATGGATATTTTGGCGTCAGCACTGGAGGCGTTGCGACATAAGTTGTTGAATGAACCTGTTGGTTTTGAACTTCTTCCTCCGAAATTTACGCTGTCGCAACTGCAACGTTTATATGAAGTGATATTGGGCGTTGAACTTGACAAGAGAAATTTTCGAAAAAAAGTGGCACGGATGAAATATTTGATCCCTTTAGAGGAGAAGCAAACTGGGGTTGCTCATAAGCCTGCTCGTTTGTATGTGTTTGACAGACAGGTTTATGAAAATTCGCGTAAAGAGTTAATGGATTTTGCTATATAGTTAAGTGTAAATACATGCTTTTGTGGTGTGTCATTACAAATCGTCTGATAGAACTGTCTCTCAAATGAAAGAGATTTAATAATTTGATAAAACGAACCATGTGAGAATAACTTTTCATGTGGAAGTATCTGGAGCGTATTATCTGGTAACAGAAAATTCAAAATATAAAGATATGAAGCGAATCTGTTTGCGAAAAAGCACAATCACTTGTGCAAATTATAAATATAGAGTCGTCTCAGACTCTGACAAACAAAATATTTACGGATGAATATATTGGAAAAGGTTTCCCTGAAGGAGAAGATCGGATACGCTTTGGGCGATGGTGCTGCAAACATTGCCTGGCGGGGTGTTTCTACCTTTTTAATTATTTTTTATACAGATGTGTTTGGCTTAAATCCTGCTGCTGTAGGACTGCTGATGCTAATTGCCCGTTTTGGGGATGGTGTAAGCGATGTTGTGATGGGCATGATCGGCGACCGAACCAATACTAAATATGGAAAATTCAGACCATGGATTTTGTGGACGGCGATTCCGTTGGGTGGTATTTTGTCTCTGCTGTTTACAACACCTGATTTGAGCCCGGTTGGTAAAATTATTTATGCCTATTCTACGTATATCATATTTACACTGGTATATACTGCCAATAATATACCTTATGGTGCCTTGATGGCTGTAATGACTGGTGATGATAAGGTGCGAACCAGTATTGGCTCTTTCCGTATGGTGGGGGCTTTTGCAGGAGGCATGATTGTGCAGGGGGCTTTGCTTTATCTTGTGGCATACTATGGTGATATTCAGCCTAACGTAACGTTGGATGAATTGGGTCAGAATAAGTATGAACTTATGATTTCGGTGGATGCGGATGTTGAAAATGTTAATGTTAGCACAAAGCATGGTATTGCTACTTTTGTATGGAATGATGAGACCATTCCTGATAGTGTTAATGTGCCTACCAAGAGTAAAAGTTTTTCAATGGAGGGTGGAAAGCCGTATTCTTTTATTGTTACAGGTGAGAATGGCTTACAGCCTGATAATTTTACTATTATCGACCAAAAAAAAGGGTACAGTAATGCCATTTATCTGTTATCTATAGTTTTGTCTTTGGCCTTGTTTATCACTTTTGTGAGCACAAAAGAGCGTATAAAGGTGCCCAAAACTCAGAAAAGTAATCTTAAACAGGATTTTGTTGATTTGGTTAAGAACCAACCTTGGCTTGTACTACTGATTGTTGGATTGGTTTTTCAGGTTTACAATTCCATAAAACAGGGTATTGTCGTTATTTATTTTGCCCATTATATTCATAATCAGCTATTGGCCGCGTCTTATATGGTGGCGTTAATGGTAGCCTCTATTGCCGGTGCTATGGCAACATCATTTTTGGCGCGTCGTTTTGGGAAGCGAAAGCTTTTTATTTATGCGTTTATTTTTTCGGGGGCTGTTAACGCACTTTTGGTATTCTGTGGCCCCGGCGATATAACAAGTATTTTTGCAATTGGTATTGTCTCTGAATTTGGGGCAGCCATATTCCCAACACTATTTTTTGCCATGTTAGGCGATGCTGCTGACTACTCTGAATATAAAAATGGGCGACGCGCCACCGGCTTAATCTATTCGGCTGGTTCTTTTTCAACAAAATTTGGGGGCGGGGTGGCAGGTGCTATCATTGGAATGGTTCTGGCAGCCTATCATTATAATGGACAGGATTCTGTTGCAATTGAAGGCGCGATACCGGGAATCGTGCTCCTGATGAGTTGGCTACCGGCTATTATAGCCTTTGTGGGGGCTGTTTTAATGATTTTTTATCCGCTGAATCAGTCTAAGATGGATGAAATAACAACAGAATTAAATAAACGAAGAGCCAACGAATTGGCTTCAGAAATATAGTAAAGACAAACAACAACGACTATTAATTTTTTTATTATGAAATACGGATTTTTTGACGATGACAATAGGGAGTATGTTATTAATAATCCTCAGACGCCTTGGCCCTGGATTAATTATCTTGGTAATGAAGATTTCTTTTCTTTGATTTCCAATACCGCCGGCGGATATTCGTTTTATAAAGATGCCAAGTTTAGACGATTGACTCGCTATCGTTATAATAATGTGCCGATGGATAACGGTGGTCGCTATTTTTATATTAATGATAATAACACCATTTGGTCGCCGGGATGGAAGCCGGTGAAGACGCCTCTGGATAAATACGAATGTCGTCACGGTTTAAGCTATACCCGTATTACCGGGGCTAAAAACGGTCTGGAAGCAGAAGTATTGTTCTTTGTTCCGCTTAAATCATGGTGTGAAGTGCAAAAAATGAAGTTGACAAACAGCTCTTCCGAGACCAAAAAAATTAAATTGTTTTCTTTTCAGGAGTGGTGTTTGTGGAATGCCGAAGACGATCAAAATAACCTGCAACGAAATTTTAGCACAGGAGAAGTGGAGGTTGATGGTTCAACTCTTTATCATAAAACAGAATACAAAGAACGTCGTAATCATTATGCTTTTTATCATGTTAATGAAGCGATACAGGGGTTTGACACCGATCGGGAGAGTTTTGTAGGTTTGTATAATGAATACAGTGAACCCCAGGCTGTGTTGGAGGGGAAACCCCGTAACTCGCATGCACATGGCTGGTCGCCTGTTGCTTCTCATTATTTGGAGATTGAACTGAAAGCTGGTGAGAGCAAGGAGTTGGTTTTTGTTTTAGGATATGTTGAGAACGACGATAATGACAAATGGGAGTCAAAGAATGTTATCAATAAAACAAAGGCCAAAGCCCTTATTCAACGGTTTGACACCAGTGCCAAAGTGAATGCTGCTTTTGATGAACTTCAGTCTTATTGGAATCAGTTATTGAGTGTTTATACGGTTAAAAGTGGCGATGAGAAGTTGGATCGTATGGTCAATATCTGGAATCAGTATCAATGTATGGTAACATTTAATATGTCGCGTTCGGCTTCTTTCTTTGAAGTGGGCATTGGGCGTGGCATGGGATTCCGCGACAGCAATCAGGATTTAATTGGGTTTGTGCATCAGATTCCTGAACGGGCACGCGAACGTATTATTGACATTGCTTCAACGCAGTTTGAAGACGGTGGTGCCTACCATCAGTATCAGCCTTTAACCAAGCGGGGAAATGATGCCATTGGTGGTAATTTTAACGACGATCCATTATGGCTCATTCTATCCACAACTGATTATATTAAAGAAACGGGCGATTTTAGTCTGTTGGATGAAATAGTGCCTTTTGATAATGATGAAAACAATGCCAAATCGCATTTTGAGCATTTGAAGGCTTCTTTTTATCATGTGGTAAACAATTTAGGACCTCATGGTTTGCCTTTGATTGGTCGTGCCGACTGGAATGATTGTCTTAATCTGAATTGTTTTTCTACCAATCCCAATGAATCGTTTCAAACTACGGAGAACCAATCGGGAGGTTCAGCTGAATCGTTGATGATTGCAGGCCTGTTTGTGATGTATGGTCGGGAATACGTTCAGTTGTGCCGTCAAATAGGTAAGGAGACGGAGGCGGAGGCGGCTCAGGTGCATGTTGACAATATGGTTCAGGCTGTGATAAAAGATGGCTGGGATGGCGATTGGTATTTACGAGCCTACGATTTTTACGGAAAGAAGGTGGGAAGTGCTGAGAATGAAGAAGGCAAAATATTTATTGAGTCACAGGGTTGGTGCTCAATGGCTGAAATTGGAAGAGAGGCGGGTTTGGTTGAAAAAGCCCTTGATTCTGTGAAAGAGCATCTCGATTGTGACTATGGCATTGTATTGAATAATCCGGCATTTACGCGTTATGTGGTTGAGTATGGTGAGATATCAACGTATCCGGCAGGTTATAAGGAAAATGCCGGTATTTTTTGTCATAATAATCCCTGGATTATTATTGGTGAGACGATGTTAGGTCGCGGCGATCAGGCCTGGGAATATTATAAGAAGATTTGTCCCTCGTATCTTGAAAGTATTAGCGATTTGCATAAAACAGAGCCTTATGTGTATGCTCAGATGATATCAGGTAAAGATGCGTTTAAACCGGGCGAAGCGAAGAACTCTTGGTTAACCGGGACGGCTGCCTGGAATTTTTATGCTGTATCGCGCTACATATTAGGGGTCAGACCACAGTATGACGGTTTGTTAGTTGACCCTTGTATTCCAAAGGGATGGAAGGGATTTGAAGTTGTTCGTAAGTTTCGTGGCGCCACTTTTAAAATTAAAGTTGCAAACCCGCGTAGCGTGAATAAAGGGGTGGCAAAAATAAGCGTCGACGGAAAATTGTTGGATACTAATCTAATTCCAGTTATGCCTGAAGGCGTGTATAATGTTGATGTTGTTTTAGGATAAATTTTTCGACAGGTATCTAAAGTTGTTATGCAATGAACACATTAAAGTCTTTTTTTCTTTTTTCAATGATCACACTCTGGTGTGCGGCTTGTGACAGTCAGGGCGAATTATCTGAGCCGGTCATCTTATATAATCAGGTGGGTTATATGGTGGATGCACCTAAAATGGTTCTTGTCAGTCCGGATGTTACCGAAGTCATCGTTAGAAATGCTTCCGGCAGAGAGGTTCTGCGCGCATCTGCTGACGCCCCTGTTTATTGGCCGTTAAGTGGAGATTCGGTGCGTAAAGTTAATTTATCTGCGATTGATGTCCCGGGGCAGTATCGTTTGGTGATGAATGGAGCGGAACGGGAAATTAATGTGTTAGAGCAACCTTTTACTGATGTGGCTAAAGCAGCCGTGAAAGCGTTTTATTATAATCGTTCAGGCATGGCTGTTGATTCGGTGTTTGGTGGGCCATGGGCCCGTTTGGCTGGTCATCCTGATACGATTGTATATGTGCATGCCTCGGCTGCTGATGAAAATCGTCCGACAGGAACGGTTATCTCATCACCCATGGGGTGGTATGATGCCGGTGATTATAATAAGTACATTGTAAATAGTGGCATAAGTACCTATACTTTGTTGAGAGCTTTACAGGATTTTCCGGATTACTTTGATCAGTTGCGGATAGGATTACCTGATGCCGATTCGGCTCATCCTGATTTATTAACTGAGACGCTTTATAATCTAAAATGGGTTTTGACGATGCAGGATCCCAACGATGGTGGCGTATATCATAAATTGACAACTTTGAAATTTGAGGATTTTGTGATGCCGCATCAGGCTGTTAACAAGCGTTTCGTGGTCTCTAAAAGCACCTCTGCAACACTCGATTTTGCAGCTCTGGCTGCCCATAGTGCTGGTATTTTGTGTCGGTATAACGATTTGGTGGAGATGGGGGAGGAAGCTTTGCTCAAGGCTATCAAAGCATATGATTGGGCTCTGAAAAATCCTGATTTATTATACTTTCAGCCTGGCGATGTCAGCACTGGTGCTTACGATGATGACGTTTTGACGGACGAATGGTTCTGGGCCTCTGCCGAATTATTTCTGGCAACGGGTGATCAAAAGTACCTGGAGGCTGCAAAGTCTTATTACCAGCGGCCATCGATCCCTGGTTGGAGCCAGGTGGATGCTTTAGGTGTTTTGTCTTTGCTTGATGACGTTTCTTTGAAGGATGATGTTTGGATTCATCAACTGAAATCTGATTTTCTGTCTTTGGTCGACGAATTGGTTGAGGTGTCAAAAACATCACCTTATGGCATAAGCCTTTCTTCCTTCGAATGGGGCAGCAATTCCCGGGTAGCCAACGAAGCAATGTTGAAACTTTTTGCCTGCAAATTAACGGGTAGCGATGACTATTGGCATTCGGCTCTTTCCGATATCGATTATTTGTTGGGTCGCAATGCGACGGGTTACTGTTTTGTAACCGGTTTCGGCGATAAAAAAGTGATGAATATTCACCATCGACCTTCCATTGCCGACGGAGTGGTTGAACCAGTGCCTGGTTTTCTTGCCGGAGGACCCAATACAGTGGTATTTGCCGACTGTCCCAATGCAGAACGCAGTTTGTTCCCGGCGAAATCGTATGTCGATTTAGCTTGTAGTTATTCAACCAACGAAATAGCAATTAATTGGAATGCTCCTTTAGTATATCTGGCCGGAGGGTTGGATGCTTTGTTGATTAAATAGTAGATTAAAAAAGCATTCAGTCGGAAAAATTTGGCGATTGTACCGACTGAATGCCGTCTTAATTCGTGTTGTATTTATGTTAAATTAAGAATTCCAAAATTATGGAAAAAAATTGTTTTTATGGGAAAAATGACCTGTTAAAAAAGGTCAAAAGTCAAGTTGGCAGAGTTTTGCTGCCAGTTTTTGCTGCCTTTATGATTTTATCGTCTGCTTATGGGCAGGGCGGCGGACAGTTGATAACCGGTGTTGTGACCGATGAAGAAAGCACCCCGCTGCCTGGTGTTAATGTCGTCATAAAAGGAACAGCACAAGGGACCGTTACCGATATAGACGGTAAATATTCTATTAATGCATCATCCGATGCAACGCTTCAATTTAGTTTTATTGGATTTGATGAGCAAAATGTTATTGTTGGTAACCAGTCTGTTATAGATGTTGTTCTGTCCACTGCTGCCAGCGATTTGGAGGAAGTTATTGTAGTTGGATACGGTGTTAAGAAAAAATCTTTGGTGACCGGCGCCATCTCCAGCGTTGGGGCTGATGAGATTTCAACAGCACCGGCTACACGCGTCGAACAGGCTATTCAGGGCCGTACGGCTGGTGTGACTATTCTTCCAACTTCTGGATCTCCAGGCGCGGGCGCTAAGGTTAGAATACGTGGTACCGGTTCCAATCTTAACTCAGATCCCTTGTATATTGTGGATGGTATGAAAACCCGTAGTATTGACAATATTGAACCGGGCGACATTGAGTCTATTGAGGTGCTGAAAGATGCATCGTCATCAGCTATTTATGGATCGGAAGGTGGAAACGGGGTTATTATTATTACAACCAAAAGAGGTAAAAAAGGAGAAGGTAAGGTTTCGTATGATTTTCAGTATGGTGTTCAAAGTGTGAAAAGCAAAATGGAGCTAATGAATGCCACCGAGTACACTCAGTACATGAGTGAGCAGGAAGGCGCCAATATTGTGGTTCCTGCCGGAACTGGTAATGGCACCGACTGGTTGGACGAGATTTTTGAGTCGGCGCCGATGCAAAAACATCGTTTGAGTTTTTCCGGTGGTACTGATAAATCAAGTTATCTGGCTTCTGTTTCTTATAATCAACAGGATGGTGTTGTGGGAGGCGATAAAGCTTCGTATGAGCGTTTGTCTTTCCGTTTCAATGGATCCAATAAAATAAAGGATTGGCTGGAAGTCGGTAACACATTTACCTATTCGCATTCCAATCGTAAATCAATCGGTGAAGATGATGAGTACCGTGGTGTTTTGAATAATGCGCTACTCATTGATCCCATAACTCCGGTTTATTATGAGAAGGGAGATGAATCGCAGAAGGTTCTCGATGCCATTGCTGATGGACAAACTGTTCTCATGGATGAGAAAGGGCGGTACTATGCGTTGCCACTTAATGTGGATGGAGAAATTGGGAATCCTGTTGCGAAGTTGTTGACTTATAATAATAAGATTACGCGTGATCAGCTAATGGGAACCATGTTTGTTAATGTGTCCCCCATGAAAGGATTGGTGTTTACCTCTCGGCTGGGGTTGGATATGCTTTACAGTCAGGATCATAACTGGAATAAAAAATACTATTTTTCGTCAGAGAGTCAGAATGGCTCAAATACGCTTAGTGATGATATTCATAAATATTTTACCTGGCAATGGGAAAATTTTGCCAGTTATAATTTTTTAACCGGCGATCACGATGCTACGATTATGGCAGGTTATTCGGCCGAGAAATATCAGCATCCCAATTGGTATATGTATTCAGGTCCGATGGTGCGCGAAGGTGATAAATATGCCTATCATAGCTATTCAAAATCGCGGGAGCAGGACAAGGTTACAGGCGATATAGAGGAACGAACAATGACTTCTGTGTTTGGGCGTTTGTCGTACAGCTATCTCGGAAAATATTTGTTTGAGACTTCTCTTCGACGCGATGCGTCAAGTGTTTATCCGGAGGATAAAAAAGGAGCTGTTTTTCCGGCTGTTTCCGGTGGCTGGGTCATTTCTGAAGAAGATTTTTGGAATGCGCCTTTTATGGATTATCTAAAGGTCAGAGCTAGCTGGGGACAGAATGGTAGTATTTCCAACCTTCAGGGTAATGAGGATAAAGAGTATTGGATTGCTTATAATATTTTTTATCCTTATCCGGCTGAGGATGGTTATTACACAGGTGCCGAAATTGATCGATTGACCAATAAAGAGTTGCTCTGGGAGCGCTCAGAACAGCTTTCTATAGGGGTCGATTTGAGAACGCTTAATAGTACCTTGAATTTTTCTGTGGATTATTACCAAAAGAATACCCGTGACTTAATTGTCGAAGGAACATATCCTGCCTCAATGGGGTATAATTTTCCTTACATTAATGGAGGAGATGTCTCTAATAAAGGTTGGGAATTTGAAGTCGGGTATAATGATATGATCGGTGAGGTTCGAATTAGTGCCAATGCCAATTTCTCGACGCAGAAAAATGAAGTGACTGATTTGCTTCAGGACACCCCAATTGCCGGTGCTAATGTTAGGGGGTACGATTTGACCTGGTTTGCCGAAGGGGAACCTATTTGGTATTTTAATGGATACAAGACCAATGGGATTAACGAAACAACAGGATTACCTAATATTGTTGATGTCAGTAAGGATGGAAAAATCACTTCTGCCGATTTGACCAATATTGGGAATCCGCACCCCGACTTAATTTATGGTGCTAACCTAAGTCTTGAATATAAGGGCATCGACTTTGCTTTGTTTCTACAGGGCACCCGGGGGAATGACATTTATACAGCCTGGTATCGTCCCGATAGACCAACTTCTAATAAACCTACTTACTTCTTTGAAGATCGTTGGACTGAAAGTAATAAGCAGGCTTCTATGCCCCGGGCTAATGGCGATAGCGAATATATTTATCGAAGCGATTTAATGGTTCAGGACGGTTCTTACATGCGTATTAAACAAATTCAGTTGGGTTATTCTTTGCCCAAAGAGGTAATCGGACAGTGGGGCATAGGCCGAACCAGAGTTTATATGTCGTTAGACGATTTCTTTACATTTACAAATTATGAAGGATTGGATCCTGAAGCTGGTAGTACCAATAACTTGAGCCAGGGTATCGACAGGGGCGTTTATCCCATTCCCCGAAAAGTGATGTTCGGTTTGTCTGTTAATTTTTAATCCTTTAAAATGTTGATTATTATGAAACGATATAATTTTTTTAAATATTTGCCGATTCTGTTTTTGTTCCTTTTGTCGGCCTGCAGCGAAGACTTTTTGCAAATTGATCCGGCCGGGAAAATTGAAAGTTCCGACTTTCCTGCTAATGACGATGAAGTCTGGTCGATGATGGTGGGAGGGTATAATCTGATGCAATGGAATTATGGCCGTGACTGGAATAGTGCCTTTTTTGTGAAGAATCTGCCGGCCGATGATGTGAATGCCGGGTCTTCAGCATCTGACCAACTTTCATATCAAAATCTTGATGATTTTAAGAATGAGGCCGATAATACTGTCACTACGGCTATTTGGGAAGGTTTCTACAAAACAATAAATCATTGTAATACGATTATTGAAAGAGTGGGAACATCAAATAGTTTCCGAGAACAAATTGTGGCTGAAGCAAAAGCTATGAGAGCCTGGAATTATTTTGAACTGGTGGTGATGTTTGGAGATGTTCCGTTTTTTACTCAAAATGCGACTGATGATTCAGGATATAACATGCCACGTGTTGCAAAAGCCACCATTTATGAGCAAATAGAAACGGATTTGATAGATGCTATTTCTGTATTATCATTAAAGTCGACTTATTCTGATAATCATAAGTTCCGTATAGCCAAAGGAGCAGCTCAGGCAATGTTGGGTAAGGTTTATCTTTATCAGGAAAAATGGTCTGAGGCGCATGAGGTATTGAGCCAGGTTATACTGACAGAAGGAACTGAGTATGATCTTGAACCTGTATTTGATAATATCTGGCGTCGTGTTGGTGAATTTGGTGTGGAGTCTGTTTTTGAATTAGAGTATACCCAGCAGGAAGGCTATGACTGGGGCAATTTTGGATGGAATGGCGAGCAGGAGTCAAATATTCATGTTCAGTTGATGGGGCCTCGTTCTCCTTTCTTTTCTAATTTGGATAAAATTGGTATTATTCCTGGTTGGGGATTTAATTTGCCTACAGCTAAAATTGGAAGTGCTTTTAATGAGATGGGTGATAACGGACCACGTTACAAAGCGTCACTTATGAGCGAAACGGAGTTTCTTGATGCCGGAGGTTCAATAGTGGCCGATGAAGACGAGGATGGGAATGCGGTTCCCGCGCATGATTATGAAGGCTATTTGCGGTTAAAATATGCCACTTTTGCTTCAGAAACAAATTCCAGAGGCGGTGCTGCTGCCGAATTGAATTATAGCACTAACTGGCGTTTGATCCGTTATGCCGATGTGCTGTTGATGGCCGCTGAAGCTTATAATGAAGATGATAAGCCGGAACTTGGGGTTGTTGAAATAAATAAGGTGCGAAAACGGGCCGAACTCGATGAACTCCCTCTCTCTATTTCTCAGGCAGACTTGCGCGAAGCAATTATTAAAGAGCGTCAACTGGAACTTGCCTTTGAGGGCTGTCGTTACTGGGATCTGATTCGTTGGGGCCTTGCCGAGCAGGAATTGGGAGCGATGGGTTTTATGAGTAATAAACATGAACTGTTTCCCATACCTCAATCCGAAATTTCGGCTAATACGGCTATTAGTCAGGAAGACCAAAATCCGGGACATTAGTAATGTCTTAAACTGGTAGTTTAAAATGATTCTCCCATAGAAGTGGAATTTAAATTTATTCAACATCTATGGGAGAATTTTTGTGGCTTGTTATGGCTTGTTTTGTGACCTTCCTGAAACTGCGTGATATCTAATTTGGCTAATAGGCAAATAATTGTGGCTGATATGATGTGCGCTCATTGGTCGTTGAGCCTTAGTTTTGGTGTCACATGAGACTTCTCTTTATTTTTTATGGTGCCAAGGATTATTACCTATGGCTTGATACAACTCTGGCTAAAAAGGTAATGTAAAATAGAAGGTTGTTCCTTTGTTTTGCTCAGATTCCACCCATATTTCACCACCCATTAACTCGCACAGGTGTTTTGAGATAGATAATCCTAAACCTGTTCCCCGATGGATTTTATCCTGTTGTGGCTCAATTTTATAAAATCGTTTAAATAGAAATTGTTGGTTGGTTTTGCTGATGCCAATGCCTGTGTCTTCTACAAAACACTTGAGGTGCCCCTTATTTTTATCTATTTCGTAGCCGTACTTAATGTATCCTTTTTCAGTGAATTTTATTGAGTTGTTAATGAGGTTTATATAGATTTGACGAACCCGCCGTGAGTCGGTGTTTATTATCAGGTCATCACTGTTATCAGGAGGGGCGCATATTAATTCAATATTTTTGTATTTTAGTTCTTTATTGGCAAGGTAGGTGGGATATAATTCTTTTAGGAATTGGTTAAAATGAACGTCCGCCATTTTTATGACCAGTTGGTTGGATTCTATTATGCTGATATCAATAATATCGTTTATCAATTGGAGTAAGTCCTGACTGTTTTGATGGATAATATGATTGATTTCATGGCGTTCTTTTTCGTCAAACATTTCAGTTTGCAAAAGGTCTATAAATCCCATTATTGCGTTAAGTGGGGTTCTGATTTCGTGACTCATGTTAGCCAGGAAGGCTGATTTTAACCGGTCGCTCTCCTGTGCTTTTATTTTCTCAGCCTCCAGATCCTTCGTCCGCTCTTTTATGAGTTCCTGAAGGTGGTGACGGTGCATTTCCAGTTCTTGATTTTGACGCGTTATCTGATCGTGCTGATTCATTAGTTTTTTGTTGTCCTGCTCAATTTTTTTGTTAAAATTCATGAGCTTTTGATAGGCAGCATACAAATCTTGTGTTCGTTTTTGCACCAGATTTCGGAGTTCTGCCTCGCGGCGTTTGCCGGCATTTATTTTTAGCCGATAGGTTCCTAAGGCAATGCCTATAACCAGAATGGAAAGTAAAATTAAAAACCAGGGCTTTTTCCATAGCGATGTCGGAATATGAAAAGTTAATTCGATTCCTTTGTCGTTATGTATACCACCGCTGTTAATGGCTCTAACCTTGAAGCTATAGTCGCCGGGAGGCAGGTTGGTGTAGGATGCAAAGTTGCGGTTGCCGGCTTCTATCCAATTTTTATCTATTGGTTCCAGAATGTATTGATATCTGTTTTCATCCGGGCTTGTGTAATCCAATAGCGCAAATTCAAAGGAGATGTAATTTTCGTGACGGCTGAGAATGAAATGTTTTGTGCTGTCAATGTCAATTGCTCTGGGTATATTGAATATACTGAAATTGGATATTACAAGTGGCGCAATGTAGCTGGCAAATGAAATCTTTTCTGGCTCAAAAATATTAACTCCTGAATTGCCTCCCATCACTAATAATCCATCATGTGTTTTACAATGCGCATTGATTTCAAAAATGTTGTTCTGAAGTCCGTGGCTTATGGAATAATTGTGGTAATAGTTATTTCTTGGATTAAAGTAAGTAATGCCATCATGTGTTCCCAACCATAGTTGACCATCGTCGTCTTCCAGTATTTGGTATATCGTGAAGGAAGGCAATGTGGAGGGGGTCAGTTTATGTATAAAGTTGTTATCTGCTCTATTGTATAGATTAAGTCCAGCTGATTTGGTGCCAATCCAAAGGTCCCCGTTGGTGTCAATATGCAAAGCTCGTACCTGATTGCCACTTATGGAGTTTGAATCATTGTTGTTGTGTAAATGTTGAATAAGACGGTCCTGTGAGGCATGGTATTCAAAAAGACCATTGTTGCTGGTTCCGATCCAGAAGACGTCGCCTTTGTCTTTTATAATGCGCGTTATGCCAATATTACTTTGTGTGTCGAAAAATTCGTTATGTTGAGTGGGAAGCGGGTCTATTATACCTTTGGAAATAGAGAAACGATAGAGTCCGTTGGTTGTGCCAATCCACAAATGGTCCGGAGCCAGATAAAATAGGTTCCGTACATGCATGTGAAGGTAGTGTTTGAAATTTGTAGTGCCATCCTGTTTGGCGGCTAAGCCTCTTTCGGTTCCAATCCACAACGTTTGGTTGTTGTCAATGGCCAAACATTCAACCCGGTCGCTCGGAAGCGAATTTTTCGTGTCGTTTTTTTTAAAATAAGTAAATTGACCGTTTTTGCGGCTATAACATGTGAGTCCTCCATTTTTGCTGCCAAACCATAAGTTTTGATAACGGTCTTCAATTGTTGAAGTAATGTAGTCATCGCTCAGCCCAGGTTGTGTTTCAGTTCCTCTTGTTAATATAGGAAATGTTTGCTGTCGTCGGTCAAAATAGTGCAAACCTCCGAATTTGGTGGCAATCCAGATTAGGCCTGATTTGCTTTCAATGATTTCACGTATTGCATTGCTTTTAAGGTGGATGCGTGAGTTGTCTTCTGCGCGGAGGAGAATAGGGTTGATGGATGATTGGTTTAAATCAATTATAACCAGACCATTGTCGGTGGATCCTGCCCACAGTATGTTGTGAGAATCAATTAATATTGATTGGTAGGTGCAGTAGTTTAAATTGGTATTGAGTTGTTGCTTAAATCTTATTCTGTGAAAGGTTGCCTTTTTTCGTAAATAATAGAATAGCCCATGCTGGGTCGACAGCCAAATAGTATCGCTGTTATGGGCGTAAATGTCTCTGATATCACCGGTCCGGGGCATATCCTGCCCCGATTTCCAGTTGTTAATAACTGTCAGATGGTGCGTTAGTTCTTTTGCTGGTTTTAAGAGCCACTCTTTGGTAAATTGTTGATAACTTTTGTGGTTTATCAGATATAAGCCGTTTAGAGCTGAGCCGACCCAAACGTTATTGTCTGGATCTATGAATATGGTGTGAATATGATTATCCTGAGAGGGAAGCTCCGTTTTTTTATTATTTAACAATCTGATAAATTCATTGCGTTCCGGGTTGAATACATTAACGCCGTTGGCAGTAGCAATCCATAAAAAGCCATGTTGGTCAACGGTTAAATCGTTAATAACATTGCTCGATATTGAGTTGGTGTCAGTAGTGTGATAAAAACGAGTGAAATACCCGGTATTACGATCCAGTCGGTTCAATCCATTGGCTGTAGCTACCCAAATGTAGCCTTGCTTGTCTTCTGTTATTTTGAGCGGGAAATTGTTGGTTAGTGATGTTGAGTCGTTGGGGAGGTTTTGGTAGATAATGTGATTTTTTCCATTGTATTTTGATAAACCGATGGATTCAATGCCAAACCACAACAGACCTTTTGAATCTTCGAAAACAGCCTGAATCGATTGTCCCGGAATTTTACTTTGTCCTGAATAATGCGTCAGAACATAGGATTGCTCTTTGTTTTGAAAATTATTGGAGCCTGAAACAATTATGTAGTTAAGGTTCAGTGCGGCAAAAAACAGTAGGTATATGCAAGGTTTATGTGGTCTCCAAAGATTCATCCAATGTTGATTCAGCGTTATTGTTAATTACAATCAGTAAACGATTGTTTATTTTTTTTGTTACATTTCAGTCTGTTCCTTTTGATTAATCTGTTGGTCGTATTTTAATGTTTTTTTTTAACCGACATTAAATGATTGTCTAAGGCTAAATTAATATTGTTTTTAGATTTAATGTAATATTTGGTGGTGATACTTATCAGGATGTGTTATTTAAGAACAAAACGTTTTATGTTTACGCGGATATTATTTGCTTTTTGTTTTGTCTTTTTCCTGTTTTTTCAGGCAATGGCGCAACAAACGGCCAATCAATTTCGAAGAATAACAACAGAATGGGGGCTTTCCAATAATCAGATAAATACTATTTTCCAGGATAGTCAGGGGTTTATGTGGTTTGCCACCGTCTCTGGTCTTAACAGGTACGATGGGTTTTCTTTTAAAATATTTAAAAATATTCCCGGTGATGCAAGCTCTCTTCCTGAAAATAGTATTCAACGAATTTGTGAGGATTATTTAGGCTATTTATGGCTATTTACGACTAATGAGCTTTTCTTCTATGATCCGGCACTTGAATCCTTTAGCCGACAACACGTTTTGTTTGCGAAACATCCCGATTTGTCCAGAAACAATATTAACGTCGTTCGAATGAGTGAAGACTCAATGCTTTGGATTGGATATTCGCAGGGTGGCCTTTTTAGGTACGATCCTGCGACTGATTCTTTGCAACGATTTCAATCTCACACAGGTGGCTCAAAAGCCTTGTCATCCAACCGGATTACTGATATTGCATTTGACTCGAAGGGACTGGTTTATGCCGTGAATTATTCGGGCGTTATTGATGTGATAGATCCCCGGAGGCTTTTGGTTCAGGAAAGAATTCAACCCAAATTCGCCTGGGAAATGGGCGACATTCAGCCCGATTTTCACCTGTTTATCGATTCTGAGGATGATTTATGGACTTATTCGTTTAAAAATGGTGGTGGAGTTGTTTTTATTGATCGAAAAAGTAATCGACAAACACGCTATACGGATACCAATGGATCGTTGTCAAACGCCGTCATATCAGGGATAATCGAAGATGATCAGAATCAAATATGGATTGGAACCGATCATGGTGGGGTTAATTTGGTTAATAAAGCCAGTGGTAAAGTGTCGGTGTTAACAAATATACCGGGAGATGTGACCAGTTTAAGTGGCAATAGCATAAATTCTTTGTTTAAAAGCCGTGATGGGCTGGTTTGGTTGGGAACATTTAAAAATGGAATCAATTATTACCATCGTAATTTGTTTCAGTTTGCACTCTTTCGTAGTCAGCCTCACGACGAGGCTAAATTTTTTAATAACGATGTGAATTGTTTTGCCGAAGATATGTATGGAAATCTTTGGATTGGAACCAATGGCGAAGGTTTGGTTTATTATAATCGTCATTTGGGTACGTTTAAACATTATCGTTATAGCAGTGACGATCCCAATAGTTTGTGTAACGATGTGGTGGTGTCGATGTGTGTTGATCATCGTAACCGGTTATGGGTAGGAACTTATCAGGGCGGATTAAGTTGTTATGAAAAGGGGCAGTTTACCACTTTTCGGCATCAGCCAGATAACCCGACATCATTAGCCGATAATCGTATCTGGCAAATTTTAGAGGATAGGTCAGGTCGGCTATGGATTGGCACTTTGGGGGGAGGGCTTGATTTTTACGATGAGTCGACGGGTGTTTTTGTACATCATCGGGTGGGCGATTTTAATTCGGTGAGCTCCAATTATATTTTAGCGCTGCAGGAAGATGCTCATGGAAATATATGGATTGGTACTTCTAGCGGATTAAATAAGTTCGACATTAACACGCAACGATTTTCCTTGTTTAATTACGATGGTAACAGGGAGTCGGGCTTAAGCAACGCAACGGTTTTGTCTTTATGCGAAGATGTTCGTGGACGGCTCTGGGTTGGTACCAGAAATGGGCTGAATTTATTGAATCGTGATGCTTTATCTTTTAAGGTATTTAGGGAAAAAGATGGGTTACCCGATCATAATATTATTTCTATTTTGGATGATGATAATGGAGATCTTTGGATTTCAACTTTAAATGGTTTGTCAAATTTGGTAACCGACTCGGTTACCGGGCTGATAAGCTTCCGTAATTTCGATCGGCTTGATGGTTTGCAGGGCCTTGAATTTAATGAGCATTCTGCCTTAAAAACTTCCCGTGGCGAATTGATTTTTGGTGGGGCCAATGGTTTTAATATTTTTAACCCTTCACAAATTGAAGGTAATCATGATTACTTTGATGTGTTATTGACCGATTTACGTCTGCTCAATAAAAGTGTTGAAATAGGCCATAATACAAAGGGTAATCAGGTGTTGATGAAAGCCTTGAACCTTACCTCCGAAATAGCGCTGAAGCATAACCAGGATGTGTTTTCGATCGAGTTTGCTGCCCTCAATTATTTTCACCCTGAACGAACCAGATTCAGATACCGGTTGGACGGTTTTAATACCGATTGGATTGAAACGGATGCGGCGAACCGTACGGCAACGTATACCAACCTGAACCCGGGAACTTATACCTTCAGGGTTCAGGCATCGGGCAGTGATGGCACATGGAATAATGACGAGACACGTTTGAGTGTGGTCGTTATCCCTCCGTTTTATGCCACACGGTGGGCCTACTCATTATATTTTGTCCTTTTTGTTTTGCTGCTGGTATTGTTAACTTATATAATAAGACGCAGTGAAGCTGTTAAATTTGCAAGGCAGCAAGAAGTTCGTGAGCATCAGCGTGTTCATGATCTTGATAATATGAAGATTCGGTTTTTTACCAATATTAGTCATGAATTTAGAACACCTCTGACACTGATCATAACGCCTCTCGAAAAATTAATTAAAGAAACGACCGATGCATCCATTAAGCAGCAACTGAACTTGATTATGCGTAATGGAAAGCGTTTGTTGACCCTGGTGAACCAATTACTCGATTTTAGAAAAATGGAGGTTCAGGGTATTACCCTTAAATTGTCGGAGGGGGATGTTGTTGCTTTTATCTCCGAAGTGACTTCTTCTTTTGTTGATTTGTTCGATTCCAAATCGATAGAATTTAAAATGGTTTGTGAAATTGATTCACTGGAGATGTGTTTCGATGCAGATAAGTTGGAAAAGGTGATAGTGAATTTGCTTTCCAATGCCTTTAAATTTTCACACGAAAAGGGAAAAGTTGTTTTGACAGTAGGCCTGGTAGAGCCGACAAGCGCGGTTGAGTCGGCTAAATTTCTTCGGATTATTGTGAAAGATGAAGGAATTGGTATTCCTGCTAATATGCAGGAACGTGTTTTTGAACGTTTTTTCCAGACCGGGGAAGATGCCGATGGCGTTGCATATCAGGGTAGTGGTATCGGATTGGCATTAGCGCGCGAGTTTGTGCGTGCCCATGGCGGGCAGATATACCTGAAAAGTGAAGAAGGAAAAGGGAGCTCTTTTATTGTGGAATTACCTATTCAATTAAATTCTGACGCTCTTATCAAATCCCCCATAATGGCGATTCAAAATGATTCGAATCGAGTGTCACCCATTCAGCCATTAAAGCATCAGACTCCGAAAAATGATGGGCCTTTGTTGCTGATTATTGAGGATAATGAGGATTTAAGGTTTTATCTGAAAGAGAATCTGGGACAGATTTATCGGATTGTGGAGGCTGCAAATGGTGACGATGGCTACGAAAAGGCCGCTACCGGATTACCGGATTTAATTATCAGTGATATTATGATGACTGGTATTGACGGTCTTGAGTTGTGTCGTCGTTTGAAGAGTGATGCGCATACTTCGCATATTCCTGTCATACTTTTAACAGCCCGTGTGTCAACCGAACAGGAACTCGAAGGTCTCGACGCCGGCGCCGATGATTATATCACCAAGCCATTTAATTACGAAGTGCTGGCGCTTAAAATTAAAAAGCATCTTGAGATTAAAGAACAAGTTAGAAATAAACTAAGAAAGAGACAGTTTGAAATCGAACCGGGTGAAATAGGTATTACTTCACTGGATGCCAAATTTATTAAACGAGCCATTTCTTTAGTGGAAAAGGATATGGCCAATTCAGATTTTACCGTCGAAAAGTTTAGTCAGGCGATGGGGGTTAGCCGTGGCCATCTGTATAACAAAATGGTGGCATTAACCGGGAAAACACCCATTGAGTTTATCCGTATCATGCGTCTGAAACGTGCGGCTCAATATTTGGCTAAGAGTCAGCTTTCTGTCTCTGAAATTGCATTTAAAGTTGGGTTCAACGATCCCAAGTCTTTTTCGCGCTATTTTAAAGATGAATATGGCGTTTCGCCATCGGTGTATATTAAAAGAACATCCTGAGTAGTTTTCGGGGGTTGTCTATTGTTCGGTTTCCGATTCTGCCAGTATGGCTACGGTGAATAAGCCCAACAAACCGGCTGTTGCCATAATTTTGCCTCCTCCTGTCATTTTTTTGATGTGAAACTGTTGTTGTGTGGTTGATGGAAAATCCTGAGGTGGAACTGACGTTCGGGTAATGTCTGCAATTCTGTATGTTTTATCGATATAGAAAGGTTGATCCGGGGAGTCGTGATAGACTAAAGTTAAGAATATACGATAATATCCGGGACTCTCTTGTCCTTCGTAAGTGCACATATATCCATATGAAAGTCCCAGCGGAATCTTTGTTAATTGTTGTTTGGGAGGTAATGCAAAGAATTCTTGTTCTATTTGAGGTCCTGATAAAATGGCTTTGCTATGAGGCGGAATAAATAACATTTCAGGCTCTGACGATAAGGTCCCTGTTGTGGTGCCCGATGATTCACTGTCCACCCATATTGATCGGGTAGTTGTTGATTCTGTGTTTATTTCTGATTGCCCGCTCCAAAATGGAGTTGAGTAATCGTCGTGAATAACCGACGACTTGGCTTTGTCTAATAATAGTGGCCGTTCTGAATGGTTCGATATCTGAATGGATACGAAGCCTCCATTACCCGAAAATTCATACGAAAATTCCAGTGAATCGGTTTGAGAGGTTATATTTTTAACCGAGTCCTCCTTTTCAACACTAACCAAATTTACATATTGATAGGTCATGCACCCGCTTAATAAATTCATCGACAAAAGGATATATATAATAGTCCTGATTAATTTCATGAGGTTTAGTTTATGATGCGAGTGTATTGGTTTAAAATGATGGTTTAATAGGCGTAACATAAGCCCAAATTCTATGCCAAATACCTCTTTAATGAAGCTGTGGTAGACAGGATATTTATAGAGGTGCTCTAAAAATAGATTGTCTGTAAAAATCATTTTTTTGCATTCAACGTGCTCTCCATATGTTCAGTTCTCCCAGTAAACTCAAATATTTTAGTCTTTAAGGATTGTTTTCTTTCAGAAAAATTTAAATACCAATGGAAATTGGGCAGAGAAGTTTATGTGGTCTGTAAAACAGTTGTTTGCGTATGAAATTCGTAAAAATGAAGCTTTCTTATCTTACACTGGAGATATGAGGGTAGCCCTAATTCGAATTTTTGATTCTATTTGTTTGTATGTTAGATGTTTGATGTTAGGATTAATGGAGGATCTTTTAGTGTTGATTCATTATTTGTGATTGTTTCACGGGTCGTATTTGTTTCCTTTTTAGCTGATTTTGATGGACTATTATAATGTACTGTTACATTGTGCTTTGACGTGTTTTTTTTAAACATCATACACCCTTTTTGAAGACATTTTCATACCTGTCGCGAACAAATCCCACCTATAATGCCAACAAATAATACTAATATTTAAAAAGTGTTAAAATACTTTTGGGATGCTTATTAATGTGCGAAAGACTTATATGAGGTGAGCGCTCCCAGAAAATAATTTAAATTTAATGTTATGTTAAAAAAAACGCTTTTTTTACTAATGTTTTTAATCACAGGTGTTGGGCTGTTTGCTCAATATGCTGTGACAGGCGTTGTTACTGATGAAACAAACGAGCCTGTTCCCGGCGTTTCAGTTTTGGAGAAAGGAACTGTAAACGGTACCATAACACAGGTGGATGGCTCTTATGCCATTACTGTGGGCGAAAATGCAACATTGGTGTTTTCTTTTATTGGTATGGCACCAAAGGAAATATTGGTGGCGGGTCAATCTGTGATTAATGTAGAGCTTCAATCTCAGTTTACCGACCTTGAGGAGGTGGTAGTGGTTGGATATGGTGTTCAGAAAAAGAAATTGAATACCGGGGCTACAACTCAGGTTAAAGGTGATGAGGTGCAGAGGATGAATACCACTTCACCGCTTCAGGCATTGCAGGGCAAAACGCCGGGTGTAACTATTTCTTCTGTTTCAGGCCAGCCAGGCGCCGATATGAAGGTGACGGTGCGTGGTTTGGGAACCATCGGTAATTCAGGTCCGTTGTATGTCATTGACGGAATAGAAGGGGATATTTCAACGATTGCCCCTTCTGATATCGAGAGTATCGATGTGTTAAAGGATGCGGCATCTGCTGCAATATATGGTTCTCAGGCTGCCAACGGGGTTGTTTTGGTTACAACAAAAACCGGAAAGGCCGGTACTGGTAGAGTTACTTTCGATGCTTATTATGGGGTTCAGCAAGTGCCCCGATATACCGATATGCTAAATCGTGAAGAGTATATTACGATTATGCAGGAGCAGGCTGTTAATTCAGGCGCTTCTTTGTTCAATTCTTCTGTTTTTGAAGGTGCTGCTGATACAGACTGGATTGAACAAATGTTTGTGGACGATGCCGCTACGCAGAATTATAATATTGGTATTTCTGGCGGATCAGAAGCTTCTGTTTATGCTTTATCCTTAAATTATACCGGACAAGAAGGCGTTGTGGGTGGTGCCGATGTCTCAAATTACGAAAGATATGGCTTCAGACTTAACACTGAGCATAAACTCTATTCCGATGCGCTCAAGGTGGGGCAACATTTGAATTTTAATTATATTAACAAGAGGGGGATTGCTGTTGGTAACCAATACAACAATACTTTAAGAGGAGCGTTTGCCACATCCCCGTTATCTCCCGTTTTTAGTGATAACAATAAATACGGGACCCCTTATAATGATACCTCTGATTCCCCATGGTATGATGCTGATGGTAACCCGTATGGTTCTATGATGACTGGGAATAAGAGTGCCAATGACGATCAGAAATTGCTCGCCGACATATACGCTGAGCTTGAACCGATTGAACGTTTGAAATTGAAAACTGTATTTGGTATTAATTATTATGCAGGTGAATATCGTAGCTATAATCCTTTGTACCGGTTTTCTGTCTATTCGTATAATGAGGAGCATACCACTGTTACTCAAAGTATGTCGAAAGGACATACTTTAACATGGACAAATACGGCTACGTATGATTTTGGTATCAACGACCATCAGTTTAATATTCTTGCCGGTATGGAGTCTATACAGTATCAGGGTACCAATCTGTCGGCTTCTAACTGGGATTTGCTGACCCAGTTCGATAACTGGGATCACGCTTATATTGATAACACCACCGGACAAGCTGAACTTCACTATGATGATAATGATGTGGTGGATGGCGTCACGGAAAAAAGAACCATCAGCGGTGGCCCGGAAGTGAAAAATCGGAGAACTTCTTATTTTGCCCGATTAGGCTATAATTACATGGAAAAGTACATGTTTAATGCGACCATTCGTGCCGATGGTTCTTCTAAGTTTCAGAAAAATAACAGATGGGGCTATTTCCCTTCTGTTTCTGCCGGTTGGGTTATTTCCAGCGAAGATTTTATGTCTTCGGCTTCTGATTGGATGAACTATTTGAAACTGCGGGCAAGTTGGGGACAGGTTGGTAATCAAAATATTGATGACTTTCAATATGCCTCTCCAATGATTGTTACCAATTACAGCTCTGATTATCCTGCTGGTTATTATGTGTTCGGAAATCAGTTGGGAACCAACGTTAAAGGGGCCTATGCCGGTCGGCTGGCTAACCCCGATGTTAAATGGGAAACTTCTGAACAGGTTAATGTGGGTATTGATTCCCGGTTTTTGAATGGTCGTTTGGGTGTTAATGCCGATTATTACATCAAAACAACTAAAGATTGGTTGGTTGAGGCGCCCATATTAGGGACTGTAGGTACTGGTGCGCCATTCATCAATGGTGGTGATGTTAAGAATACTGGTATTGAACTGGCTTTGAACTGGTCTGATAATATTGGCGATTTTAAATATTCTGTTAATGCTAATGGCGCCTACAATAAAAATGAAGTGGGGAATATTCCCACCGAAGACGGCATTATTCATGGCGAAACAAATATGCTGTACGATAATTCCGAGGAGTTTTATCGTGCCGAAAACGGACATGCTATTGGTTATTTTTGGGGCCTTGAAACGGCAGGTATTTTTCAAAATGAGGCAGACATTATGGCCTGGGAAAATGCCGGTTATGGGGTTGCTCAGGCTGATGTACAACCTGGTGACGTTAGGTTTGTCGATCAGGATAAGAATGGCGTCATTGATGATAATGATAAAGTCGATTTAGGGAACGGTGTTCCTGATTTTACCTATGGACTCAACCTCTCTCTGGCGTATAAGAATTTTGATTTTTCTGTAACGGCCAATGGCGTTGCCGGAAATCAAATTGTTCAATCTTATCGCAACCATTCTAATAGTAAGGCCAATTATACCGCATCTATTTTAGATCGTTGGACTGGAGAAGGGACTTCAAACAAAATACCCCGCGTGACTCAAACAAATATAAACTGGTCTTTTTCTGATTTGTATTTGCAGGATGGCGATTTTCTGAGAATTAGCAATATCTCTTTGGGGTATGATTTCAGCCGGTTGATTAACTGGGAATATTTGAGCCAGTTCAGACTCTATGCACAGGTTCAGAATGCTTTTACATTTACCAAATATGATGGAATGGATCCCGAGATAGGTTATGGTACAAGTAATTGGGTGTCAGGAATCGATTTGGGGTACTACCCCCGCCCAAGAATTTATCTTGTTGGTGTAAATGTTAAGTTTTAATATATAAAGAATGAAGGTTATGAAATGGACAAAAATATATTTAGTCGCATTAAGCTTCCTGGCAGCCGGATTGTATTCCTGCTCCGATAGCTTTTTGGATGTTGAATCGGAGACTTCTTTGTTTGATACTAATTTTTATGATACGCAGAGTGATGCTGAACTGGCCCTTATCGGTTGTTATGATGGCTGGCAACGTACCGCTTCCGATGCCGATCTCTCTTTTTACATTTTGTCGGAGGTGATGTCTGATCAGTGTTTCGGTGGTACTGGTACTGTTGATAAGCGTAATTATCAAATTGTTGATCGGTTCGATCTGTCGCAGGATGCGACGCATACCGATTTGGGAAATAATTTATGGGAATCCTATTATGCCGGAATATTCAGATGTAACAAATTGTTGCAGGAATTGGATGGTATTTCCTGGAATGGGGACGAAGCAACGCAGCTTAAAACGCGTAATCGTGTCGAAGGCGAGACCAGGGTGTTGAGGGCGTTGTTGTATTTTGACCTGGTGCGGCTTTTTGGAAATATTCCTTTGTTGACTGAACCGACCGATGAAAATGTTCCGCAGGTTAGTCCCGATGAGGTTTACAGCCTTATTGCCGATGATTTGTTGTTTGGTGCTGAGAATATTCCCGAAGATGCATATCCCAAATCCCAGGCTGCGGAGAACGACGGCCGGATTACCAGTTTTGCCGCCAAAGCTTTGTTGGCAAGGGTTTATCTCTATTATACCGGCCGCTATCAGGAAGATGATTTGGTGGGGAAAGTAACTAAAGCGACGGCCCTGCAAGGTCTGGAAGATGTGATTGAAAGAGGCGGTTATGATTTGATCCCGGAATTTAAGAATCTTTGGGAAGCCGCAAGTACAACTGTCGAAGAGGTCAATGGCGATAAAGTTACTACGAAAACATACGCAGGTAGAGGTAACAGCGAAACGGTGTTGGCTCAAAAATTTAATACCACGCAGGATTATAATGGTAATATTGACGGTAATCGTTGGTTGGTTATGATGGGTATTCGTAAAACCAATGTTTTTCCGTACGGAAGAGGATGGGGGGCTTGTACCGTAAATCCGAAAGTGCCGGCACTTTTCGGGACCGGAGATGTCAGAAAAACAGCCTCCATTATCGATTTTGTGGATGAAGGGATTGATGCTGTTTTTCCTTCGGAAGAGCAACGGGAATATACCGGTTATACGGTCAAGAAATACACTCCCTTAAGCAAATGGCAGAAAGATGAGGATACGGGCGAGTGGACGTTGGTCGATGGTGTTACAGGATTGGGAGAAGGCGATTTTCAAATGTCCCAATACCAGGATTATATTGTGGTTCGTTACGCCGATGTGTTATTAATGGCTGCCGAATTGGGTAGCGCCAATGCCGGCGATTATTTGAATTTGGTTCGTAAACGTGCTTATACGGTCGATGGGGTTGTTAACGAAAATTACAGTGAGGTATCACCTACGGCTCAGAATATTATGAAGGAAAGAGAGCGGGAGTTTGCTTTTGAAGGACTCCGATATTGGGATTTATTGCGCCAGGGCCTTGATTATGCCGCCTCTGTTATTGCAGAGGAAGATGGCGTCGACGTTCTGTCGGGTAACAATGCCGATAAAGTAACAATTCACGCATCTGACATCATTGAAAAACAAGGCCTGTTTCAGATTCCTAAAACACAGTTAACACTTTCCAATGGTGTATTAAAACCTAATGCAGGCTGGTAATCAATCAATTTAAATGTATTTGATATGAAGACACGAATTTTTAATATAAGTTTCCTCTTTTTGGCTGTTTTTGCATTGTTATTTAATGCTTGTCAACCTGAGGATTATGAACTTGGAGACGTCATTCTGAAAGAGAATCTGAAATATTCCATCACTCAGGATGCTGAGGATCCGAATATGATTATTCTTAAAAGTGAGAATCCCGGAATGACGCCGTTTTGGATAACACCCATGGGCCGTAGTATACGTGTTCAGGATACTGTGCGCATTCCGTTCGAAGGGGAGTATAATTTTGTTTACGGCGCGCAAAGCAGAGGCGGTATTGTTCAGGCAGATACCTTTAAGCTCGTACTAACCACCACCAACCTTAATTATGTAAATGATCCGTTGTGGACTTGGTTGTCAGGTGGCGTTGGAGAGGAAAAAACATGGCTTCTTGACCTTGATGCAGATGGTGTCAGTAAATATTTTATCGGACCGCTTTTCTTCTATGGTACAGAAGACAGCTGGGAAAGTATGGCTCTGTATAAAAGCGGTAAAAGCGATACTGAGGTCAAAGCAGCTTTAGGAATTGAAGATTCCTGGTTTTGGGAGCCCGACTGGGCAGGTAATAGCTGGTTGATGGATGCCGCAGACTTTGGATCTATGACTTTTAGTTTGAAAGGGAATGCAACTGTTTCAGTTGATCACAAAACTTTAGACAGAGTTGAACAAGGTACCTATTTTTTGGATGCTAGTGCTAAGACGTTGAGGATGACCGATGCCGGACCACTGCATGACCTGAATCGCGATGGGGTTGTTATTGATTGGGGCAATCTTAAATTAATGTCATTGACCGAAAATACCATGCAGCTGGCTGCATTACGTGATCCTGTATTGTCAGGCGAAGGCGCTACTTTATTGGTTTATAATTTTATCTCTAAGGACTATTCCGATAATTGGGTACCCGACGATGTGCCGGATCCCGAACCGCAGTTGCCCGACGGCTGGATGGACGATGTTTCGAAGGTTGTTTCAACTTCTATCACCTGGAAATTGTCTGAGCAGAATCCCATCGATTGGGCCAATCTGGATGGCTCACGAATAAATGGGTGGAACGTTCCTTCCGATTATCCCGATTGGCTGGGCACTCCTGATCCTGATGTGTACGGAGGGTTCTCTTTAACCATGAATTCGGTCGATGGAACGGTCGTTTATGTGGCCCCGGATGGGTCTGAAGAACAGGGAACTTACACGCTCGACGATAAGGGTATTTATACCTTCACAGGCATTTCGCCCCAGTTTACTATTATTAATTGGGCCAGTTTTGGTCTCACCGCTGACAATCAGTTGCGTATACTTTCTGTCGAAAAAGATCAGCTGGGTAATTTAGCTGGTATGTGGGTTGGTGTATATAGTGCCGAAGACGTTCAATATACGGCTTATCATTTGGAGCCTTCAATGGGCGGGGCTGAAGCGGATGATCCCGTAGAACTTTTAAAGCAATCTATTGTCGAAGCGCTTACTGGGACAGGAACACGTACTTTTATCCCTGACACCGAATGGTTTGTTGATTGGGTTGGTGTTGCACCTGATTTTGCAGGTGGCTGGACCAGTGCATCGACTTTTGCCGACTATACTTCAAATGGCTGGGTATGGGATGAAGCGGTGGCTGATATCGCAACATCCGCCTCAATAACATTCTCTCTATCGGGGGAAGATCTCCTGCTGACTGTGGCTCAAAAACTGATAACAGAACATGTGGATTCCATTGATGGTGAAGCAGTTTGGACGACCGATGCCGTGAATGATTCTTACAGTCAGTCCGGAACCGTTTTAGTGGACGCAGAAAATGAAACGTTGACAGTCGATATTCCATTGGTCAGTTATGCCGGTACAACAGCACGATGGCTCAGTTCTGAAGGTGATGAAGGCGGGGTCTGGTTTTTGGTATCGCACGATGGCTCTAATTATACCAATATTGCGGAAAAAGGACTTTGGCTGGGCTATACCAGTAAGGAAGGCGAAACAACCATTTTTCACTATCTGATACAGTAAAATTTTAATATATGGGGTGATTTAAAAAATGTGTTTTTGATCACCTCATATTATTATTTAAGACTAATTAGTTGAATAATATGATGGATAGACTACTAGTTTATTTTGTTTTTCTGTTGTCGTTTTGGGCGGTAAGTTGCGATGACGATGATAATTCAAATCAATCTGTTGACCCTGTCGAAATAGAGTTAAGTGCCGATCCGGTGTCGTTGATTGTTGACGCAGGTGGTGGCCAGCAAATCTTAACGGTGACAAGCAATGGCCAATGGCAAATCGATTTTTCTGATATTTCATGGGCACGTCCGGCCATCTCTTCTTCTGCCGGCAATGTCAAAGTCCAGATTACTATCGATGAAAACGATTCTGAGAATGAACGCTCCGGAATGTTGAAGATCTTTGCTGAGGGGCACGATGATATATTCATAACAATCACTCAAGCCGGGAAGAGTGCCGGAGAAGAAGACCCTGGAACATCGCCCGAAGCCTGGATTGAACCTGATAATACTGATATGCGGGATCTGTCGTCTCTTCAGTTGTCTGCTTTAATGGGCGTTGGCTGGAACCTTGGTAATTCGTTGGAAGCCATTGTTGTGAACAATGGTGTGTTTTCAGGTGATGAAACCTCATGGGGCAATCCTGCTACTACCAAAACGCTTATTGATTCTGTTAGGCTGGCTGGTTTTAAAACGATCAGGATGCCGGTTTCGTGGTCGCATAAGTTGGTTGACCAGGAAACATTCAAAATATCAGATGCGTGGCTCAATAGGGTGGAAGAGGTGGTTAACTATGCCCTCGACAATGATCTTTTTGTCATTGTTAATATCCATTGGGACGGCGGTTGGATGAATCATCCCGATTATGAGCATCAGGTTGCTATAAATAATAAGCTGGCGGCTTTGTGGCAGCAAATAGCGATTCATTTTCGTAATTATGACGATCGGTTGATTTTTGCCGGAACCAATGAAGTGATGATGGAAAATGATTATGGAACGCCTTCTGCCGAATATGTAGAGGTGCAAAATTCATTTAACCAGACCTTTGTGTCAGCGGTTCGTGCAACAGGCGGTCGTAACCACTACCGTCATCTGGTGGTGCAGGGTTTCAATACCAATATTACGTATACTTATAACTATTTCGTGATGCCGGATGATGTTATTGATAATCGTTTGATGGCCGAAGTGCACTATTATGACCCTTATGAATTTGCCTTGAAGGAGAATAGCCCGTACGATACGCAGTGGGGCGAGCCGTTTGCCGGTGGCGATGTTACCGCCTGGGGGCAGGAAGATTGGGTGAATGAAGCCTTTGGCATGATGAAAGAAATGTTTGTTGACAATGGCATACCTGTGGTTATAGGGGAGTATGGTGCCATTCATCGTACGTCGTTGATTGGCGAATCGTATGAACTACATAATGAGGCCCGCGAATACTATCTTGAATATGTCACACGCAAGGCGCTGGAAAATGGTTTGGTGCCGGTTTACTGGGATAACGGGAGTGACGGAAATAATGGGTTTACTCTGTTTAACAGAAATTCGGGTGAGGTAATCGATCAGGGGGCCCTGAATGCCATAATGAAGGGTGCTGACGGGGTGCAGGAATAGACTGGCCTGTCCGTAAAGTCCGGAATTTGAGCTAAATGTTCAAACTCGTGGCTTGTGATGCTCTGGTAATATGAGTTTTCTGGTGTAAATAACTATATGTGAGAGCTGTCGTAATGCAGAAGCTGAACTTTGAACTTTACAGAAAAGTTTAAGAAAGTATTTTTATCTGAGCAATTCATATTAGAATCAATCTGGTTTTTAGACTATTTTTATGCTGTTTCGTTCAGGCTTTATGAAATACGGGTTTTACAGGGCTGGATTTTGGATAAAGCATTCTGAGGTGATTAACTATATGAAACGGGCCATGGGAAGGATGTCTCTCAAAGAAGGATGATTATTGTCTGGGCGTTCCATCTGGCAAATTAAATTTTAAACACATGAAACGAGCCATGGGAATCATTTCACACTCAAGAGGATGATTTATCCCGGCGAGTTCCATGTGGCATAAACAAACAAATTATAAACACATGAAATATCTTCTGTTTTTTAGCTTAATTGCTTTAACTTATTTTTCCTGCGCAGGACCTGGCTGGCAGACCGATGATGAGGCCTTGACTGTTTTTCCCCGTACGGGTGAGGCTAAAATGGTAAGGGTTGAACCCTTTAGTGATGAAATTATTCGTGTGACGTCAACGCCTGACCAGTTCGTGAATAATGAAAGTCTGGTGGTGTTACCGAAAGCTGGAAAGGTTCCTTTTGAAGTGGCTGAATCGGCTGATTTAATGGTGCTGTCAACGGCTGCTGTACAGGTGGAAGTCTCAAAAGAAACCGGCGTTGTTCGTTTTCTTGATCCCGATGGTAATGTTATTCTTCAGGAAAAAAATAAGGGAGGAAAGGTATTTAAAGCCATGCAAGTTGATGGCGTGAATGGGTATGAGTTGCAGCAGGTGTTTGAATCTTCCGACCAGGAAGCTCTGTATGGTTTGGGACAGCATCAGGCCCACGAAATGAATTATAAAGGTAAAAACGAAGAGTTGTTTCAGTATAACACCAAGGTTTCAATCCCTTTTATTGTTTCTACTAAAAATTATGGTTTGCTGTGGGATAATTATTCGTTTTCACGATTTGGCGACCCACGCCCATACGGTCAGATGTCCCAATTTAAACTATTTAACAAGGAGGGGCAGGAAGGATCAATTACTGCGACTTATGTCGACGATTTAACGACGAATCATGTCTTTGCCGTGCGGCAGGAAAAATCAATAGACTACGAAAATCTGGAGACGATTAATAATTTTCCTCAAGGATTCGATTTTTCCAATGCTGAAATTATCTGGGAAGGTGAAATCGAGCCTTCTGAAAGTGGTCTGTTTCATTTTCTATTGTATTATGCCGGCTATACAAAAATTTGGATTGACGGTGTGTTGATGGCCGACCGGTGGCGAACAGCCTGGAATCCATCTGTGGCTAAATTTCAGATCAAGATGGATGCAGGGAGAAAATACCCCGTTAAATTAGAGTGGATCCCCGACGGTGGTGTGTCTTACATTGGGTTGAAAGCATTGTCCCCCCGGTCGCCTGAGCTGCAGAATGACATTTCCTTTTATTCGGAAATGGGCGATCAGATCGACTATTACTTCATGAAAGGTAATAATATGGACGGCGTTATCAGTAATTATCGTGAGCTGACAGGTAAAGCGCAGGTGATGCCCCGGTGGGCCATGGGGTTTTGGCAAAGCCGGGAGCGCTACAAAACGCAGGATGAATTGCTGAATACCTTATCGGAGTTCCGTAAACGCCGCATCCCAATCGATAATATTGTGCAGGATTGGTCCTATTGGCCCGTCGATCAGTGGGGAAGTCATGATTTTGACCCCGCCCGGTTCCCCGATCCCAAAGCTATGGTTGATAAGGTGCACGAAATGAATGGCCATATCATGATTTCTGTGTGGCCCAAATTTTATCCTACCACCGATAATTATAAGGCGTTTGATGCCAAAGGCTGGATGTATCAGCAAGCTATTGAAGACAGCATCCTCGACTGGATTGCCCCCGGCCACATGGGCTCATTTTACGATGCGTATGCGCCCGGTGCCCGTGAAATATTCTGGCAGCAGATTCGGGATAAACTTTATAATATTGGTATGGACGCCTGGTGGTTGGATGCCACCGAACCCGATATTCTTTCAAATGCCAGTATGGCCTATCGTAAAGCGTTGATGAATCCCACCTATTATGGCCCTTCTACAAAATATTTTAATGCTTTTGCGCTGATGAATGCCAAAGGTATTTATGAAGGCCAACGCAGAGATGGCAATAATGAGCGGGTCTTTATTTTAACCCGTTCCGGTTTTGCAGGTATGCAGCGTTATGGAACGGTGACCTGGAGTGGCGATATTGGTACCGTGTGGGAAGATATGAAGGCTCAGATTCCAGCCGGCATTAATTTTTCAATGTCGGGCTTGCCTTATTGGACGATGGATATTGGTGGCTTTTGTGTTGAGAAACGTTACGAAAGTGCCAAAGAAGGTAGTGATGATATGAACGAATGGCGGGAGTTGAATACCCGGTGGTTTCAGTTTGGTGCATTTGCCCCTTTGTTTCGTGTGCATGGCCAGTATCCCTTGCGCGAAATGTATAATATAGCCCCTGTTTCTCATCCTGCCTATAAGTCTATGTTGTATTACGATCGGCTGCGTTATCGCCTGATGCCGTATATCTATAGCTTAACAGGTGCTGTCTGGTTTGACAATTATACCATCATGCGTGGCTTGGCAATGGATTTTACCAACGATGCCAATGTGTATGATATTGACGATCAGTATATGTTTGGACCTTCGTTAATGGTTTGCCCGGTGTATCAGTATAAAGCCCGTAATCGTGACGTCTATTTTCCTGCCGGAAAAGGTTGGTATGATTTTTACTCGGGTGAATTTCAATCCGGCGGCGTTCACAAAAGTGTGGCTGCCCCTTATGAGAGAATGCCGGTCTTTGTGCCCGAAGGCTCAATTATTACGGCTGGCCCCGAAGTACAGTATGCTTCCCAAAAAGAGGCGGACCTCATTACTGTGTATGTATATACCGGTGCCGATGGCGCTTTTAAATTGTACGAAGATGAGGGCGTCAATTATAACTACGAAGATGGTAAGTATGCCGTAATTCCAATGGCCTATGACGATACGCAGAAGATTCTTACTATTGGTGACAGAATGGGCGAATTTAACGGAATGTTACAATCCCGTAAGTTCCTTGTTGTATTTGTGTCAAAGGATAACCCGGCAGGGTTTAATCCTGACATGGCCAAAGGAACCCTGGTCGGGTATAATGGTAAGCGTATTGATGTGAAGCTTAAATAATTTAGATTTAACAAAGACTCGTATTCTATGATGAAACGGGTCTTTGCTTTTGTATTTTGAGTTTTCCTGCAAGCCCTATTTTAGTGCTTGCAGGAAACTTTTGTGTCAGATAAGGCAGTTCTATTTTCAAGGTTGGCGAAGACCGAAAAATGTGAGTTTACTCCCGTAAATGACCATTTTGAGAGTAAGCGTAACGAAGTAGTTGACTTTATATTCCAAACACTAATTAAATTATTTATCATGTTCAAACACTTATTGCTCCTTGTTTTAGGTTCCCTTATTGGTGTGGCCATTCAGGCTCAGTCTTTCACGCCGCCCGACCGTGGTTTTGTCAGCTGGAAGCCGGCACCGCGTTGGGAAGATGCTTTGCTTAGCGGTAATGGAACCATGGGTACTTTGATGTTTGGGGAGCCGCACGATGAAACCATAATTGTGAACCATGCGCTTTCGTATTTGCCGCAGCGTGTGCCATTACAACCCATTGATCAGGCTTCCCGCCTGGCGGAAATACGTGATTTGCTGGCCAGGGGAAAGTTTGTGGAGGCGGCACGTATTCCGGTGGAACAGAGTATGAAGGAAGGGTATGGCGAAAAGCATTGGATAGATCCTTATGTTCCGGTTTGTGATATCAAGTTATCGATGACGCCGGGCAATGTGGTTGATTATATTCGTATGGTCGATTTTGAAACCGGTGAGGCAAAAGTGCAATGGCGTCAGGATGGCCAGTTATATCAGCGTTCTTTATTTGTCTCCCGGGCCGACAGTGTTATGGTCATGAAGATTACTTCCTCCGGAAAGGTGAATGTCCGTTTATCCCTGCGTCAGCATCCGGTAAACTGGGATCAGTGGGACTATATTAACAATGCCATTAAATATACCAACGTTTCGGCTAAAGATAATTATTTAACCTGTTCGACTGCTTTTAATCATCATTTTAAGGGAATTCCCTATGGTTTTGAAGCAACGGCTCTGGTTTATAATGTGGGCGGAACCAAAAAAACGGAAGACAGTCATATTGTGGTGACCGATGCTGATGAGGTGCTGGTTCTCATGGCGGTGGCTCCCGATTTTAAGAATAAGGCGTCTTTACAGTCGTATTTGCAGAAATGGCTGACGACTATTAAACCCGATTACGCGACTTTGCTGGAAGGGCAGAAAAGGTCCCATGGAGAATTGTTTGGCCGGGTGAAATTATCCTTGGGGAAAGACGCTAAGGCGGATTTGCAATCCGAGGCTTTTGTGGAGACAGCCCGGCAGGGCGTTACTCCGCCAATGATTCAGAAAGAGTTTGATGCCGCGCGTTACAATATTATCTCATCTACAGGCATTAATCCGCCTAACCTGCAAGGGATATGGAGTGGCACATGGACGCCGCCATGGTCCTCGGGTTTTACCCACGACGGGAACGTAGAGGTGGCCGTTTCGCACCTGCTGAGTGCCAATACCCCGGAACTCATGGCCGCGTATCTGCATTACCATGAGCGTATGATGCCGTGGTATCGCGATAATGCACGTCGTTTGTTCGGGACGAGAGGAATTGTGGTTCCGGCGCATTCAAGCTCGCATGGCTGGAATATTCATTTTGATGAAACTTGGACATTGTCGTTATGGACGGCCGGCGCAGGTTGGACGGCCGGAATCCTTTACGATTATTATTTGTATACTGGGAATCCCGATCTGCTGGAGAAGCATATATACCCGTTTATGAGAGAGGCGGCCTGGTTCTATGAAGATTTTCTGATTAAGGGTGACGATGGTAAATATCTTTTTTCCCCGTCCTATTCCCCCGAAAATAATCCCGCAAACAGTCCGTCGCAACTTGTCGTGAATGCAACCATGGATGTGATGGTCGCTAAGGACTTGCTGCGTAATTGTATCGACGCCGGGAAGATAGTTGGGGAGACGTCTCAGCAAATTCATAAGTGGGAACAGATGTTAACACTGATGCCCGACTATCGCATTAATACGGATGGGGAGCTGGCTGAGTGGTTGCCCAGGAATTTTGAGGAGAATCATAGCCATCGGCATGTGTCTCAATTGTATGCTTTGTTTGACAGAATGGCGCCTGAGTTTGTCACGGATACGGTTTTAAGAAATGCGGCGCATAAAACCCTGAAGGCACGAATGGATCAGAGACGTCGTAATCATGGTGGCGAAATGGTATTTGGGCTTGCACAACAAGGAATGGTGGCGGCTAATTTAGGCGATGCTGCTCTTACGGGTGAAATAATTGATCTGATGGCCGGGTATTACTGGGCGCCGTCGTTTGCGACCTATCACAATGCAGGCAATTTGTTCAACATGGATTTGAGTGGCGGATTTCCGGCCGTTATTATTCGTTCCCTGGTTTATTCTGAACCTGGAAGCATCAGTCTACTCCCGGCTTTGTCCCCAAACTGGGAAACGGGCGCCATTGAAGGAATTGCCTTGCGCGGACAAATTATCGTCAACCGATTGGAGTGGAGCAGGAACGACGTGGTGGTGCGGTTTACTTCGGCCATCGACCAGCGCGTTATGGTGAAGTTGCCAAAAGTTTGTTCCCGGATTGTCGCATCGCCAAAAGCGGCTGCCTCAAAGGTGGACTGTTCTAAAAATTATTTCTTTTTACGGATGAAGAAAGGGGTTCCGGTAACGGTGACTTTGACCTATTAAGAAATGCGAAGGTTGATCGTGTGTATGTGTTATGTCATAGTCACACTGGTTTGTCTCCACTTTTAAGTCAGAAATAAGAACGTTAATGAGTACAAAAGGTGAAAGCCCGTGCGGCTTAAGCATTTAAATGAAGAATTTAATTTTTAACGGACAATATAGAATCTGAAACAATTGAAAAAATGAAATTGATGAATAGATTGAAATTAATACTGGCCACGTTTTTGATGACTTTGCCTGCATTAGCGGATTCTTCACCGCGCTCGCATGAGATTTTTAATTTTGACTGGAAATTTGCCTACGGGCATCCCTCTGATGCGGCCCGTGATTTTAATACCGGCACGGGTTATTTTACTTATCTGGCAAAGGCCGGATACGGCGATGGCGCCACTGCTTTGGCGTTTGATGACCGAACCTGGCGCGATATTGATGTGCCGCACGATTGGGCGGCCGAAATGCCATTTGATGCAAAAGCAAGTCACAGCCACGGATACAAAACGGTGGGGCACGGCTATCCCGATACCAGCGTGGGGTGGTACCGAAAACATTTTTTTATTCCCGCTGACGACGATGGGAAACGTATTTTTATTGAGTTTGATGGCGTGTACCGGGATGCTCAGGTATGGGTTAATGGTTTTTATTGCGGTCACGAAAAAAGTGGCTATCAAAGTTTTTCTTTCGATGTGTCTGAGTTCCTTAATTACGGTAGCGATAATGTGGTGGCTGTGCGGGTTGATGCAACCATGGAAGAAGGCTGGTTTTACGAAGGTGCCGGCATCTACCGTAATGTCTGGCTCACTAAAACAGCGCCATTGTACGTGCCGCAATACGGTACTTATGTTACGTCTGAACTGGATGCGCAGAAAGCCATTGTTTCGGCTCGTGTTAAAGTGACCAATAAGCGTTTGACAGCATCAGGGTTTAACATTCGAAACAGTATTGTTGACCGTACCGGCAATGTGGTGGCCACAAATGAGGCCGATGGCGACCTTCATTCTATGGAAACATCTGAATTTGTGTGCCGGTTGACAGTCCAAAATCCGGTGTTATGGAATTTGGATCATCCCAATCTTTATAAATTGGTCACCGAAATTTTAGAGGATGGAAAGGTGGTGGATGTGTATAAAACAACGTTTGGTATTCGTACCATCAAATGGACACCCGATAAAGGTTTCTTTCTGAATGGTGAACACGTGAAGATTAAGGGTACGAATAATCACCAGAATCATGCCGGTGTCGGATCGGCCATCCCCGATGCGTTGTACCAATGGCGGCTGCGCCAACTTAAGGAAATGGGCAATAATACATATCGTACCTCCCATTATCCGCCATCTCCTGCTTTGCTCGATGCCTGTGACAGCATCGGGATGCTGGTTCTTGATGAGAATCGTCTCATGGGAACGACAGATGAACTGTTACTTCAGCTTAAACGTCTGATGGAACGTGACCGCAATCATCCCAGTGTGGTGTTATGGTCCATTGGTAATGAGGAGTGGATGATTGAGGGAAACGACAGAGGGGCGCGTATCGCGGCCTTTATGCAGGCTTTTGCCAAAACCATTGACAGCACCAGAGCTATCAATGCTGCGGTGAGCGGAAACTGGAATAATGGCATTTCTACAGTGATTGATGTCATGGGATTCAATTATCTCAGACATGGAAGTACCGATGCCATTCATGAGAAAAATCCCTGGCAGGCCTCATTGGGTACCGAAGAGGGCTCGACCAATACAACACGTGGTATTTATTTTGACGATGAGGAGAAACAATATCTGGCGGCCTACGATCGGGATACCCCATCCGGATTTTTTAGTATTGAACATGGATGGAAACATTATGCGGCCCGCGATTATTTGGCTGGTATGTGTATCTGGACCGGTTTCGATTACCGTGGCGAATCAACGCCGTATACTTATCCTTCGGTCAGTACTTATTTTGGAATGATGGATTTGTGCGGGTTCCCAAAAGATAATGTTTATTACCTCAAGTCGTGGTGGAGTAAGCAGGATGTGTTGCATATTTTGCCGCATTGGAACTGGCCCGGTAAAGAGGGACAGCTTATTGATGTCTGGGTGTACAGCAATATGGACGAAGTAGAGTTGTTCCTTAACAATAAGAGTCTGGGACGGCAAAAGATGGCTGTCAATAGTCATTTGTCGTGGCAGGTGAAATATAAACCAGGGACGCTCAAAGCAGTCGGTTTTAAAGCCGGGAAAAAAGTGCTCGAAAGTAAGGTTGAGACCACAGGTAATCCTGCATCTGTCGCTTTATCTTCTGATCGTAACCGGATAAAGGCGGACCGTCGGGATCTTTCTGTGGTCACCGTTTCTCTTAAGGATAAGAAGGGGCGTGATGTGCCCGATGCGAACCTCCCTGTGTCTTTTTCTATTGCAGGACCCGGTAAGATCATCGGAGTTGGCAATGGAGATCCTGCATCTCATGAACCCGATCAGTTTATTGATTCTATTGTTACCGTGCCGTTAATCAATTGGGTGCAGAAACCGCTCGACGAAGTCAGTATTAACGACGTGATTCAACCCGGTTTTGATGCCAAATTGTGGGAACCTGCTTTGAGGGACCACGGGCTCGACCCAGGATCGAAACCTGTGAAAATGGTTTTTAGAGGCGGTTTCTCCTTGTCGTCACCGTTGTTGTCCGGCAAAATTGAATGGATGTTTCGAAGCGTGGCCACAAATCAGTCGCTTTATATTAATGGTCACGAAGTGGCTAAAGCGGTGCGTGATGATTCTGATCGTTATCTGTTTTTGCTCGATCAATCGATGCTTCACGAAGGCTTTAATAGTGTGGTGATAATTGGTCGTCCATTGGTCAAAACCAATCCCTGGGATGAAATGAATAACAGTCCGGGTTCTATAAAGGTGTCTATCGACGCTAAACAATGGCGCCGTAATACTTTCAATGGCCTGGCTCAGGTTCTCGTTCAGAGTACCGGCGAACCCGGTGAAATTGTGCTGACGGCCACTTCTCCCGAACTCGATGACGCACACTTGGTCATCGAAGCCGGGAAATAGCTGAGTTGGTTTTTGTGAGGTTGAATATTGTTATTCAGTTTTAATTATTCTTTTTTGATGGAAACGTTTTTTTGTCTTCTCATAAGTGGATGGGTTTTGTGAATGTGCCGAAGAGTTCCATCGTTGAATTGATTTAGATTATTAACAATGACTAAAAATATTGGTTTTAATGTGATTGGCGTTTTTTTATGGCTGTTTCTTAGTGGTGTCACGCTTACGGCGCAGCCCTATCCTTTTCAGAATCCTGACCTGGATGCCGAAGCACGGATTGATAATCTTTTATCTCTCATGACTCTCGACGAAAAGGTGTCTGCGTTGAGTACCGATCCTTCGGTGCCCCGGTTGGGCGTGCGAGGGGCTCGTCATATCGAAGGGTATCACGGCGTGGCAATGGGCGGTCCGGCTAACTGGGCCCCCAAGGGGGCCCAACAGGTGCCAACCACGCAGTTTCCGCAGGCTTATGGCATGGGCGAAACATGGGACCCTGATCTCATTCGTCTGGCCGGCGAAATTGAAAGTATCGAAGCACGTTATATTTTTCAGAATCCCAAATGGCACAAAGGGGGACTCGTTGTGCGGGCGCCCAATGCCGATTTGGGTCGCGACCCTCGCTGGGGGCGCACCGAAGAGTGTTTTGGCGAGGATCCCTTTTTGGTGGGAACCCTGGCGGCCGCTTTTACCCGCGGGTTGCAGGGCGAGGATCCCAAATATTGGCGGACGGCATCTTTGCTCAAGCATTTTCTGGCCAATAGCAACGAAGCCGGACGCGATAGTTCTTCTTCCAATTTCGACGAACGGCTGTTTCACGAGTATTATGCTGCTTCGTTCCGAAGGGCGGTGATGCTGGGCGGCGCTAACGCATACATGGCCGCTTATAATGCCATTAATGGTGTGCCGGCACATATCAACCCCATGCATCATGATATTACCATGGGCCTGTGGGACGTCAATGGTATTATATGTACCGACGGCGGTGGATACCGGCTGCTGGTATCCGGCCATAAGGCTTTCCCGGATTTGAATACGGCAGCCGGGGCCATCATTAAAGCTGGTATTAATCAGTTTTTGGATGACTACAGGGAAGGTGTTTACGGCGCTTTGGCAAATGGGTATCTTTCTGAAAAGGATATTGATGCGGCTCTGAAAGGCGTTTACAGGGTTATGATTAAATTGGGCCAGTTAGATCCAACCGATAGTGTGGGGTATGCCTCCATTGGCCGGGAGGGCGGTGCAGATCCCTGGACAACGCTTAAACACCGGCAGACGGCCCTGAAAATGGCACGTGAATCAATTGTGCTGTTAAAAAATGAGGGGGTGTTGCCGTTGGAGGCGGCGCATGTCACGAAAGTTGCTGTGATTGGATGGCTCGCCGATACGGTGCTCATCGATTGGTACAGTGGGTTGCCGCCTTATCGCATTACGCCATTGGACGGGATAAAAGATAAGGTGGGAGCCCAAAGCGTCATTTTTGCACCCAATAACAATTACAATGCGGCTGTTGATGCCGCCAAATCTGCTGATGTGGCGATCGTGATATTAGGCAATAATCCGTTAACCAATGGAAAGTGGGCCGATAGTCCCGATCCCGCGCAGGGGAAGGAAGCATGCGACCGTAAATCACTGACTTTGTATGATGAATTTTTGGTGCAGCGCGTTCTGGCTGTAAACCCGAATACTATTTTGGTGCTACAAAGTAGTTTCCCTTATGCAATTAACTGGTCGCAGGCGCATGTGCCGGCTATTTTGCATTTAACGCACAACGCTCAGGCAACCGGAACCGCTTTGGCTGATGTCTTGTTTGGTGATTATAATCCCGGTGGCCGGTTGACGCAAACCTGGCCCAAATCGGAAGATCAGCTGCCTCCTATGATGGAGTATGACATCCGAAAGGGACGTACTTACATGTATTTTGATAAAGAACCGCTTTATCCTTTTGGGTTTGGTTTGAGTTATACCACTTTTAGCTATCAATCACTGAAGGTTACGGCCAAAGACGATTGCATTAGTGTGGCAGTGAAACTGAAAAATACGGGCAATCGAACGGGCGATGAAGTGGTGCAGCTCTATGTCTCTTTCCCTCAGTCGCAAGTGGAAAGGCCCAACAAAGCTCTGAAAGGATTTAAGAGGGTGACTTTAATGCCGGGCGAATCCAAAACAATCGATATTTGTATTAACAAAGACGATTTGGCCTGGTGGAACAGTCAGCTAAATTCTTTTGTGGTAGAGCCTGGTCGGGTCAACATTTTAGTTGGGGCTTCGTCGTCCGATATACGGCTCAAAGGGTCGCTGGAGCTGCAATAATATCATCCCCGTGTAAGGGTCTGGTTGTTCGGTTAACTGGGCTATGCGTCAGGTTTCTCTGCCAGTCAAATGTTTTTGGGCTCCGGCGAAGTCGGACAATTCATTAAATCAATATTTATCGTTGCAATTAGAGTCTGACTAGAGTCTGTCCATTGAAATATAAAGTTCAAATTCTAGGCGTTTACTTTTAGTAAATGCCTGTTTTTATGACAAGCATAACGCAGAAGTTGACTTTATAGACAAACACTAACTATAAAGTTCTGCTTAGCGCTTGCAAGAATACTCCTGTGTCAGATAAGAAGGCTTTATTTTAAAGGTCGCCGTAGCCCGAAAAATTTGAGCTTACTCCCTAAATGACCATTTTATGAGTATGCATAATGCAGAAGCTGGACTCTTTTTGCAAGCACTAATTATTTTTTATAACTGGATAGATAATTTTATTAAAAGAAAAGATGTAAATTATACAGGAAAAGATATAAATGTTAAAGGAAAACATAATTATATTATTTGAAGTCGAAGAAATGTGAATGTAAAAGACAAAAATGTGAATGTAATAAATAGAAATGTGAATGTAATAGATTAGTGTATAAAGAGAAAAGAAAGGAATACAAAGGGAAAAGACTTTAATGTCTCTTCAATATATTATTTTTAAACATAAAAAGATATTTCTATTAAATAAACTGATATTTGTTTTAAAAATGAACAATAAATTGCAATTGACACACGTATCTTACGACATTTAAAACAATTAAATTGCTTTGAGACGCCATAAGCCTGAGCTGATTCCTTGATTAACTAAATATTATGTTTTACTTTTAAATTTCAGTATTTCTGGTGTTAGCAGGAAAACTCAGGTGCTTGATAATAAAAGTTCAAATACAAGGCTTGCGAAGTCATAAAAATCAAGGAACTGACGAACGAAGTAAAGGCAGAATCAAAGCTGCTGTTACTATAAATTTGTCGCAGGATTGCTTTGATTATGCTTTGCAAGGAGGAAGAAGACGAAGTCAGTTTACTTTTCGTAAATGCCTGTTTTTATGCCAGGCATAACGCAGTAGTTGACTTTATAGACAAATATTATTTAAAGTTTGCCCATAACTAAGTGTTTGAAATATAAAGTTCAAATACAAGGCTTGCGAAGTCATAAAAATCAAGGAGTTTACTTTTCGTAAATGACTGTTTTTATGACAAGCATAACGCAGTAGTTGACTTTATAGACAAATATTATTTAAAGTTTGCCCATAAACTAAGTGTTTGAAATATAAAGTTCAAATACAAGGCTTGCGAAGTCATAAAAATCAAGGCGTTTACTTTTCGTAAATGACTGTTTTTATGCCAGGCATAACGCAGTAGTTGACTTTATAGACAAATATTATTTAAAGTTTGCCCATAAACTAAGTGTTTGAAATATAAAGTTCAAATACAAGGCTTGCGAAGTCATAAAAATCAAGGCGTTTACTTTTCGTAAATGACTGTTTTTATGCCAGGCATAACGCAGTAGTTGACTTTATAGACAAGTATTATTTAAAGTTTGCCCATAAACTAAGTGTTTGAAATATAAAGTTCAAATACAAGGCTTGCGAAGTCATAAAAATCAAGGAGTTTACTTTTCGTAAATGACTGTTTTTATGACAAGCATAACGCAGTAGTTGACTTTATATTTCAAACACGATTTAACCCGGTTCGGTATGATTAACTACAACTTTAACAAAATTTTTAAAGCCAGAGGTGTCGAAAGACCTTTTTCTTTTCTGATTAAAGCCGGATTCTCTCATAATTTTTCGACAAAAATTAAAAACAACAAGGTCAGGCAACTCGGATTAAAGGAGCTTGAGAAACTCTGTCTGTTATTGCGCTGTACACCCAATGATTTTTTGGTCTGGACACCCGATGGTGATGAAACGATCGATAGTAATCATCCGCTTCAATCCTTACGGCAGGCCGAGAAGGTGTTCGATCTGACCAGAACATTGAATTCGCTTCCGTTGAAGGAGCTCGATCGGATTCAGGCGTTTATTGATGAGTCTATAAAACAGAATGGTTGAGGGGATTTGCCACTTCCTCGGGTGACCGTTGTTGGTTACGGATTTCAATGACCAGTGTTGAGCTGTTTTACACTTAGGTTGAAAGGGGTGTGTTTCAATTTTGGCCACTCCCGAATATTATCGGATGAGCAAAATTACGGGTTGTCATTATTTTTTACCTTTGCTGCATTGCATTTGGTTTGGCCTTGTCATGCCTGATATCTGTTTTTAGCAAAGGTTAATTTTATTTGTTATGCTCAATTTTGCCGCCATCGACTTCGAAACCGCCAATCAGCATCGCACAAGCGTGTGCAGCGTTGGAATTGTGATTGTAAAGGAAGGGGAGATTGTCGATCGTTTTTATAGTCTCATAAAGCCCGAACCCGAGTATTATACATATTGGAATACGCGTGTGCATGGTTTAACAATGGATGATACCTGCAATGCTCCGGTATTCCCTCAGGTCTGGAAGAAGGCTGAACCCCTGATTGCTGATTTGCCGCTCGTAGCCCATAATAAACCATTTGATGAAAGCTGTCTTAAAGCAGTCTTTAAAATGTATGGGATGGATTATCCCGACTACGATTTTTATTGCACTTTAAAGGCCGCCCGTCGGGTTTACAAGCATTTGCCCAATCATCAGCTTCATACGGTTGCCCAATATTGTGGTTTTGTTTTAGATAACCATCACCATGCCCTTGCCGATGCCGAAGCCTGTGCCTGGATTGCCCGCGAAATTGTTGAACCAACGGTCTGACGTTTTTGCTATGCTTTCGCCTCCTTTTGTGGGGCTGCTTCTTTTAACACAAGGTCCAGTTGATTAAACAGCTGGTCTTTTTGTTGCAGCAGATTCTTATATAAAACGGGTCTGAACCACTTTATCTTTAGCAGACGAATACGGCCCATGGTTTTTCGCAACCAGATATACCATCTGAACGCTATTTTTCCTGTTAAAATAAGACTTACGATGAATGTTATCTTTAACCAAAACCCCGGCAATATTGAACTTGCCAGCAATAGATCGATAAGGTAAAAGAGAGGGAAAACGATGATGGCGGCAACCAACGTCACGCTACTCCAAAAGGTGCGGTCTTTAATATATTTTCTGACGACCCGGTCAATTAGAAAGAACGGGACTGCATTAAATACTGTTCCGTAAATAAAAACCGGAAATGTGATCAATAACTTAATCATCTCCCAAACTAAATTTGTTTTGTGATGATGATCCTGTAATATGAACGTTTTTAGTCTTTCTTTTTTGAGGGTAGAATAGTAGCGGTCGGCTTTTTCCACTATTTCTTTGGTGACATCCGGTTCTGTTTTCTCTAACTGATCCAAACGGGCAGCCAATTCGCGATCGGAGAGATACTGCTCGTAGGTAGTTTGTTTTTTACCACTTTTTTTCAGGAAATGTGGGCCATACATCTGTCTGATGTGTTCAAAATCGGGGTAGAAACTGGTCGTTTTAAAGTTCAGAATCAGAGGTAGTGTTGCTGTGTATATGGCATCTTTTAACTTGCGGATAGCGCCTTGCGGATCCGTTTGATGCTGCGACATAAAATTCTGAACTCTGATAGGAGTGCCGAAATTTACAATGAGCGTGCGGTCAAATTTCCAGTAATGACTGTAATAAATGCCTGTGGGAATTATATGGATATCCAACTCGCCATTGGTGGCATCTTCGGCCATAAACACTATTCGGGGCACCGCTTTTTTGTGCGATATAATTTGTCGTCGCCCGGTGTGAGCCGCCTCTGGAAATAACGCCAGCGCCGCATTATTTTTTAGCACATTGACTGAAGTGTCAAAGGTTTTCTCATTTTTATCGAGGTTTTCCATGCCATCACGTAAGCGAAATACCGGCATGATTTTTAAAAAGCGAAGTATGGCATCTATCACTTTCGATTTCCCGAAGATATCGGCACGTGCCAGCCAGACCGGTTGTTGACGTATGTTGAGTAATACAGCCAGCGGATCACTCAGCGCATTTTGATGGTTAGGCGCAAAAACAATGGGCGTGTTCGCCGGAATATTTTCTTTTCCTTTGATGATGATACGTTTGTGAATCATCCAGTCAATTAGCCTGATATATTGCTTCAGCAGCCAGTAGCCTGCCGACCATTTTTCGTAACTCATAGCGTTTCGGTTTCAGGTAGTTTTCGTTTCGACCACAATCCGGCGATGGCCAAACCACTTATGATGTGCCACACGCCCCACCAGGCTGCAATAAATGCCATGCCGCCAAGTGCCAGATCGGGCGGGAATATTTTGGGGTTGAAAATTAAAACCAGAGCCAGACCTGAATTTTGAATGCCTGTCTCCAGTGTGATGGTGCGTCGTTCTCTGCGTGATAGTCGGAATAATGTCGCTACCGAAAAGCCCGTTGCCAGCGCCAGCGCATTATGTATAAGGACAATTAAGATTATCAGATGGATGTAGTTGATGAAATGATCGAAATTATTGGCCAGCAGAATGACGACATAGGCAATAAATACCATCACAGAGATATTCTTGATGGGCCGTTTTATTTTTTGCGTGGCCAGCGGCATATATTTCGAGAAAAGAATCCCTAATAATACCGGAATTCCCAGAAGCATAAACACCGTTTCTACCACCTGAAATAGCTCGATCTCCAATGGCACCAAATACGCCCCCGCATTTTTGGTGCTGTAAAAATCAAGGTATAATTTGCCCCATAATGTGAAGTTGAGCGGCGTCATAACCACCGCAGCAACAGTTGATAAGGCGGTAAGACTGACCGATAAGGCTACGTTGCCCTTGGCCAGATAACTCATGAAATTTGAAACATTACCTCCGGGACAGGCCGCTACCAATATCATTCCCAATGCGACCGTTGGAGTGGGCCTCACTATCAGAACCAGCAAAAATGTGATGGCCGGTAATAGAATGAATTGTGACAACATGCCGGTAATAACCGATTTGGGATTGCTGAATACTTCTTTGAAATGACTCCATTTTATATTGAGTGCCACCCCAAACATGATAAACGCAATTACTATATTAAGGATAATTAGTCCTTGCGGTGAAAAGTTGAGTGTGATATGGTCTAGAACCTTCATTATACTTTTTTTTGACAAATAAACGTCTGTTCCGGGTGATTCCCCGGAAAGGTTTGCTGTTATGTTTCAGGGATCTTTTATGTGGGATGAAGGAAATTGATATTCAAGGGCCGAATTTATAAAAACTTAATGTAATAGCAATATTATCTCCGTTTTTGCTACGATTTGCATAGGGTTTGACGTTTTTGTAGTAGCTTTATATGAGTATGATTTATATTTTTGATAAATGGTTGGTCATCAGACTATCCTGTTTATTTGTATGATTTCTAAATTGCTAAAACAGACAAGAATGAAAAAAAATCTATGGTTTGTAATTTTGATGCTGTTCAGTGCGGTGGCTTTTGGTGCTGGCAATCAGCCGTTAAAAATAGTTTCGCCCAATGAACAGTTGGAACTTAAGGTAGATGTGGGTGATAATATTGCCTGGGAGTTGCGCCTTAAGGGTGAGGTCGTTGCCCAATCGCCGGCCATCGCCATCGAGTTGCTCAGGCATGGCTCACTGGGTGAAAAACCCCATCTCAATAAAAGCACGAAAAGTGCAGTTCTGAAATCTGTTAATGCCCCTTTTTATAAAAAGAGTGTGATTCCTGATAACTATTCGCAGTTGACGCTCCATTTTAAAGGCCATTACAGCGTGGAATTTCGGTTATATGATGCTGGTATGGCTTACCGCTTTGTCACTGATTTTAATCACGATATTACGGTTGTTAATGAAACCTCTAATTTTGATTTTCCCAACGGACATAAAGCTTTTGTGCCATATATTCGCGAGAGCATACACCGGTATCAGGCATCGTATGAAAGTCCTTATGCCGTTGAATCATTTGATGAAATAGATGCCGACTCACTGATAATATTGCCGCTGTTGGTCGAAAATGAGAATGGGACCAAAGCAGTGATCACTGAAGCCGACCTTGAAGATTTCCCGGGACTTTATTTAACCGTTAATTCGCAGCGCAACGGGTTTAATGGTGAACAAGCGGGCTATCCTTTGACTGAAAAACCCGGTGGATACAATAATTTGCAGTCAATTGTGACTCAATATGCGCCCTATATTGCCCAAACTACCGGGAAACGATCTTTCCCGTGGCGCATTGTTACAGTGAGTCAAAACGATTATGAATTGCTCAACAATGATATGGTTTATCTTCTGGCTTCCCCATCGCGCATTAGCGATACATCCTGGATTAAACCGGGAAAGGTGGCATGGGACTGGTGGAACGACTGGAATATTTCGGGGGTCGGGTTTGAGGCCGGGATCAACACCTCTACGTATTTGTTTTACATCGATTTTGCGGCGGCGCATGGCATTGAATACGTCATACTGGACGAAGGCTGGTCGGCAAGTACAGACCTTATGAAGATTGTTCCGGAAATTGATTTGCAGACGATTATTGATCATGGTAAAGAAAAAGGTGTTGGCATTGTTCTTTGGGCCGGCTGGGCACCTCTTCGAAATCAAATGGATGAGGTTTTTGCCAAATACGCCGCAATGGGCGTAAAGGGTTATAAGATTGATTTTATGAATCGCGACGACCAAATGGTGGTCAGTTTTTATTATGAGGCGGTACGCAGAGCCGCCGAATACCATCAGTTTGTCGATTTTCATGGCGCCTATAAACCCACCGGTCTCAATCGTACCTATCCCAATGTGCTGAATTATGAAGGTGTATTTGGGTTGGAGCAGGTGAAATGGACTACTTATACCGATTTCCCGACCTATGATGTCACGGCTCCCTACATACGTATGCTGGCCGGGCCAATGGACTATACGCCCGGCGCTATGAACAATGCCAATAAGTTGAACTGGCGTGCTGTTTTCAGCAACCCCATCAGTCAGGGAACGCGTTGCCATCAGCTGGCGATGTACGTTGTGTTTGAATCGCCATTTTCGATGTTGGCCGATAAACCGACCAACTATATGCGCGAACCCGAATCAACCGGTTTTATCGTTTCAATTCCCACCGTATTTGATGAAACGGTTGCTCTTGATGGTGAAGTTGGTGAATATCTGGCTTTGGCGCGACGTAAAGGTAACAGCTGGTACCTGGGAGCTATGACTAACTGGGAGGCCCGAACAATAAAACTGGATTTATCGTTTCTCCCCGAAGGTCGGTACGAAGCGGTTATTTTTAGCGATGGTGTGAATGCCAATCGCGAAGCAACCGACTATAAACGCAAGGAGGTCATTGTGACCAATGGTGATAAGTTAACCGTTAAAATGGCATCCGGAGGCGGATGGGCAGCTACTTTACGTTTGTTGGAGTAGCCTTTTAGATATGAGTGAGGTGACCGGGATATTTTTTTGTTCCGGTCACCCACCTATTTCACAGCAGAATGAGTAGTGCTGATATGGATGTTCTGATTAATAATCTTTTTCTTCATCTTTTTTGACCAGCTCTTTGGTCGAAAGCAAACCGCAGGCGGCATAGATGTCTTCGCCGCGTGACCGCCGGATAGTGGTGGTAATGCCTTTGTTGCTTAATTGGTCGGCAAACCATTGCATTTGTTTGTGGGAAGTGCCCTGAAGCGGAGAGTCGGGAATGGGATGAAATTTGATGAGGTTGACCCGGCAACGTATTCCGTTTAACAGTTTGGTGATGCCTTTGACGTGTGCGGCGGTATCGTTAATACCTTCAAACATGATGTATTCGAACGAAATGCGGCGCTGACGTCCAAAGTCGTAGGCACGAATGGCTTCTATTACTTGTTCGATGGCGTAAACCTGCTGTATGGGCATTAATTTTTTCCGTTCCTCATCGAACGGCGAGTGCATACTTATTGCCAGGTGCGCTTCGCTCTCTTCGATGAAACGGCGCATGGCAGGTATAACTCCTATTGTTGAAACATTAATGCGTCGGGGGCTCCAGGCAAAACCCCATTCCGACGTTAATATTTGAAGGCTTTTCAGCACTTCTTCAATATTGTCCATGGGTTCACCCATTCCCATGTAAACCACATTACTTAATTCGTCGGTTTCGGGAATGCTGCGTATTTGATTGATTATTTCGCCGGCAGTGAGCTGGCTTTGAAACCCTTGTTTGCCCGTCATACAAAACAGACAACCCATTTTGCAGCCCACCTGCGATGATACGCAGAGGGTTTTTCTATCCTCTTCGGGAATGTAGGCGGCCTCGATGAACAGATTGCGGTGGGCGGGGAACAGATATTTTTTTGTGCCATCTACCGACGATTGTACTTTTGACGGCTGCGTAAGTCCCATTTCGAAATGCTCGTTTAGCAGCGTGCGCGCTTTCTTCGAAAGGTTGGTCATGTCGTCAATGTGGTCTGCTTTCTTTTTGTATAACCAGTCGGTCATCTGTGCAGCCGTGTACCCCGGCAGACCCAGATCTTTTACAATAACCTGAAGTTCTGTTAAGGTTTTTCCGAAAAGGATGTCTTTGTCAGTCATTTAAAAATAGATTTCGGCAATGATATGGTCGAAGGGGACACCTTTTTCTAAGAGGATATCGCGTACTTCAACAACCATATTTGCATTTCCGCAAAGATAGTATTTTCTGTCGGGCATTATATCATTGCTTTCGCGAATGAAGTTGGTCAGTCGGCCATGAATAACGTCGGGGGCCGATTCGCCGGTGCAGAAACGCAGATAACGATTGCCCATTTTTTCCTTAAACAGATCGGCGAAATAAAACTGAGTCAGATATCTGGCGCCTTGCAGTAGCTTCTGTTTTTTGGCTTCGCCCGATTTAATCATTGATACAAATGGCGCGATGCCTGTTCCTGTTGCGATCCACCAGGCATCGTCGGGCGAGTCGGTAAAGCGTCCAAACGGTTGCGAGATGTATAGTGTCTCGCCGGTTCTCATTTTCGACAGAGGGGGAGTCAGCTGACCTTGCGGGTTGACATCAAATAAGATTTGAAGTGTGTTTTCGTCGGTTCCCGATGCAATACTATAGAGACGAAGGTCGTCATCGGGATTTATGGTTGCAGCAAGCACTTGTCCGGCTTTAAAATCAAATTGTTTTTCCATTGCCAGGAGAAATACTCCGGTTGCGATTTCGGTGTTTGACATTATTTTAACAGGAAAGACTTCCTTGCGACGACGTGCGGCATTTGCCATGACTGTTTGATTTAATGATTGGTAATTTTCTGATGATGGTAAACATTTTGGGACTGCCAAAAGTTCAATATTTTATTTTTTGATTTTCGCTCCATGTGCTGGCGTTGTTCCACGGATCCAGCGTCATGATTTTCACTTCATATTTTTGACGGCTTTTGGCTGTGATTTGTCGTGTGTTGAAAAAATTATTGTTAGTAATTGCCCAGATGGGCGTTGAGCCATCTGCCGGCATGAGCCATACCAGATATCGGTATTTCAGTTGGCTGTTTTCGGGCGCGACAGCATCCCACGACAAAATGCCTCTGCGGTATTTTAAGTTACCGGCGGCCTGCGGTGGCCCTGACGGTGTTTTCCACGGCATGGCAGGCGGGATAGCCTGTGTTTTGAAGTAGATATTTTTCAGATTCTCGTTGAGGCTGTTGTTATCGCGCATAAAATGTTTGTGGCTGTAAAAGGCATTTCCTTTTATATTTGGAAGTCGACGCGACACATTTATTTGCTCGCCTATTTCCAAAGGATTGTCCCAATTGGGTTGCGAGTTATTTATTTTGTAAATGCTGTGTCCTATATATACATGTCGGTTATTGGCATTGTTGTTCCACCATTGCACCAGTTTGTTGTAGTTCACAATATCATCACGTGTTGACCAGTACACCTGAGGTATGACATAATCAATCCAGCCTTCGCGGGTCCATTTCAAAACGTCGGCATATAAGTCATCGTAGCAGGTAACGCCGGCATGGGTGTCGCTGCCACGCGGGTCGTCCTTTTGGTTTCGCCATACCCCAAATGGACTGATGCCAAATTTTACCCGTGGGTTGACTTCTTTGATCAGCTCGGCTGTCGCAGCGATAAAACGATTGATGTTATCGCGTCGCCAGTCATGAATGCTCATGGGATCGTCAAAATCAAGGCTTTTAAGATAAGCTGCTGAGTCGTTGAATACTTCACCCCTAATGGGGTAGGGATAAAAATAGTCGTCCATGTGAAGGCCATCTATATCGTAGCGTATGAGTAGGTCTTTAATTACGCTGAGTGTAAAATTTTGCACTTCAGCCAGTCCTGGATTGTAGTTTAGCCTGGGGCCGTAAGGAACAACCCAGTCGGGATTCAACACGGCCGGATGGGTGGCACACAATGAATCGGTGAGGTTGAGCGCAGCCCTGAATGGATTTATCCATGCGTGTAGTTCCATCCCACGTTTATGGGCTTCGCTGAGCCAAAACTGAAGAGGGTCGAAATGGGGACCCGGTGACTGGCCCTGTTCGCCACTCAAATAGCGTGACCAGGGCTCCAGTTGGGATGGGTACATGGCATCACCTGACGGTCGTACTTGCAGAATAACGGTATTTATGCCCAGCTCTTTTTGAAGATCAAGTATGACAAGAGCCTCTTTTTTTAAGGCCTTAACCGGAAGACCTCTGGCCGAGGGCCAGTCAATATTGGTTACGGTGGCCACCCAAACCCCTCTGAATTCTTCTTCGGGTTTTGTTGGTGACTGTCCGTTCATAACGGCTGTTATTAACAAATAAGATATGAGTAGTAGGCGGGTTCTGTTTTTCATGATTTATTAACTGGCTTTAAATTCAGCTAATTTAATCTTTTTCCTGTAATTTTAGCGCTGCTGCACAATGTCAAATGTTTTCTGTTGTTGGCGTGTTTTTGGCTTAAATATTTTGCAATCATGTTATTAGATAGTTTGAATATAAAAGCGTTTTTTTTGAAGCTTTTTGTGAAAATTATCGTAATATGGATGTATTGATTTTTTTGTTGCCCGACAAATATGAGTTTACCGGTGTAAATGAACATTTTGCGGGCGAGCATAACATAGAATAGGTTTTTATAGACATAGTGTAATTATAAACTGTTTTGAGGGCGTTTTTTGCGATGTGGCGTGCCTTTTTTTACAATTAGGGAGCTTTCGTTTTAACACTTTCTTATTTTTTTCCGATGTTTGTACTTTAAACTAGGTTACATAGAATTTTCATGCAACACTCATTTTTATCCTTTTTATCCGATCGCGGTTCTATAAGTGTTAAGGTATTCAGAGGCTATCTTTTTAACCTGATGCTTTTGGTTATTGTGGCGGGTGCTACGGTTACAGGAGTGGTGCAGTTGAACAGATGGATTGAAAGCACCGAACGGGTAGATAATTTATTACATAAAATATATCTGGCCCGTATTGAGATTCGTAATTTTTCGCTTAACAGCGATGTAAGACACGCTGATAGGGTTGATAGTTTAACATTCGAAATTAACAGTGCCCTGATTGATGCCCGGCAGAGTAAATTGTTTTCCAAAAGTAGGCATGAGTTATCCAATGTCGGGGGGTGGATGTCTGAATTTAATCGTTATTGGGTTCTATTTATCGACTTAAAAAAGCAGAAGGATTTGTCGCAGGATAAGATGAATTTGCTTTTTAAACGCATCTTTTTTAACGCACGTCATCCTCTGCCTAAGCCCTTACTGGTGAATGGTAAAAGGGCCTCTGAAACGGATGCCAGAAATGATTTGCTGTACCAGTTGTGGATGTTGAAAGAGGCTGAGCAACGTATGTGGAACTTTCCGGTGGAGCAAGTTAATCCCGATACAGTGGATCTTATTTTTTCGCGGATAGGTCTGTTGTTGCCACCCGACGATCTTGTTAATCCGGATTCGAAACAGGGAGAGGTATTGCGGTCGCTTAAGCGGGACTTAAACAGTTACCATGATGTTATGATTGAGCTGGTGAACGCGCTCTCGGAACTGGGGAATGCCCAGATGATGATGGAGCAGAGTGCCATCAGCATTCAGCAGTCGGGCGAACTGGCAAACCGCCATCAAAACATGGCGCTGGAGCGGTGGGCTTTATTTAGCCTTTATGTTTTGGGGATCATTATGTTTTTAGCCCTTGTAATGGGAGTCTCACTGGCTTATGTGTATATGCGCAGAGTGCGAAAGGATGAAGAGTCGCAGGCTGCCAAGGATTTGCTTTTGCGTGAAAATCGTAAATTGCTCAATGATATTATAAATAATAGTGCTTCAATTATTTACGTAAAGGATTTGGAGGGGCGCTATACCTTGATAAATCAACCGATGGAAGAGATCTTAGGTTTAGAAGCCCATCGGATTATAGGTAAAAGAGATGCCGATTTCCTTCCGTCAGAATATGCGACTGTCAATGAACAGAACGATCGTGATGTATTAATTAAGCGTGAACCGGTGCAGGTTGAAGAGTTTTATCCTTCGGTATCGGGGCGTCGCACTTTTCTTTCAAATAAATTTCCGATTCATAATGCCGAAGGCGATGTGGTGGCAATGGGATGTGTTTCTACCGACATTACGTTGATGCGTAAGATGTTATCCGATTTTGAAAAGAGTCGTGAAAATTATCGTAACATCGTCACCAATGTTCCGGGCGTGGTTTATAATTGTATGAACGATGCCCGTCGTACCATGCTGTTTGTTAGTGGTGGTGTAGAAAAATTAATTGGTTTGGGTATTGACGCATTTATACAGGAGGGTCAATCCATTTTGCCGTTCGTTGAGAGCGACGATTTGCCCAAATTGAAAGAGGTGATTGGCAAGGCGGTATTGCGTCAGCGACCATATGAAATAGAATACCGTATTCAGGATTTGTACGGCCATCGTAAGTGGGTTTACGAAAAGGGTATGCCGGTTTATGAGGCCGATTCCACACGCGTTACTTTGCAAGGTGTAATTATTGATATTACGGCCCAAAAAGAGGCCATGAGTGAGTTAATGATTCGTGACCGGTTGCTGGAGGGGGTGTCGGAAGCTGTTAAAGAACTTATAGTGTCGCCAAATCAGAAGGAGGCCGTATTGCGTGCGCTTCGAATAATGGGCGAAGGTGCCGGCGTGGACAGGGCGTTTGCTTTTGTACAGGCTTTATCGCCTGTTACCGGCAAAATGGTGGTAAATCATTTTGTGGAGTGGGATCGTTCCAGACTGGAACCCGTGACACGCGAAGAAATGAGCGACCTGACCTATGAGGCTTTGTCGCCGGCATGGTTCTACCGTTTTAACGATCACAAAGACGTCACGCTGTTGCAGAAACATGCTGAGCCCGGTGAGGAAAAGTTCCTTTTGCAGATGAAACTGGCGTCGGTAATGATGGTTCCCGTGTTTGTCCACAAACGTTTGTGGGGTTTTATCGGCTTCGGTCAATCGGTTCGTCCATCGGGATGGAATGAGACACATCGTACTTTGTTTAATGCCTTCTCGGTAACACTTGGAATTGTTATTGCCCGTAACGAAGGTGCCGTTGAATTACAAAAAGCGAAGGATGCTGCCGAGGCTGCCACTCGTGCTAAGAGTGATTTTCTGGCCCGTATGAGTCACGAAATTCGGACTCCCCTTAACGCTATTATCGGCTGGACGCATTTGGGTATGGAGAAGATCAATGTTCCTGAGCATGCTGATTATCTTAAGCGTATTCAGTCCTCCTCTCGCTCTTTGCTGGGTATTATTAATGATATTCTGGATTTCTCGAAAATTGAAGCCGGGCGGTTGGAACTTGAGATTATAGACTTCGACCTGGAGTCGGTGATGCAAAATCTCGCCGATATTGTGTTGTTTAGAGCCAATGAAAAGGGCTTGAATCTGGTTTTCGATTATTCGGCCAATGTGCCATTGAGTTTGGTGGGCGATGCTTTGCGTTTGGAACAGGTGTTGGTCAATCTGGTTAATAATGCCATTAAATTTACCGATAAGGGAGAGGTGGTTGTTAAGGTACGAGTGAAATCGGAACGTGAGGATAACGTTGAATTGTTGTTTTCGATACGCGACACCGGTATTGGTCTGAAGGAAGAACAACGCATTAATTTGTTTAAGGCTTTTACCCAGGCCGATGTATCCATCACGCGTCGTTATGGAGGAACCGGATTGGGTCTGGCTATCTGTAAACGACTGACGAGTTTGATGGGTGGCGAAATATGGGTTGAAAGTGAATATGGCTCAGGCTCGTCTTTCTTCTTTACGGCACAAATGGGTAAGCAGCAGGTACAGAAAAAGGTGCAGATGCGAGATGCCTTTGAAGGTACAGGAGAGTTGGTTCTGGTGGCTGATGCCAATGCGTCGGCGGCCAAAAGCCTGCATCACATGCTCAAGGATTTTGGATTTACGGTTCATCGCGTTACTTCTTATAAAGCGCTGAAAAAAGAGATGGAGAGAGTTTCCGGGACAGAGCCTTTTGGGATTTTGTTCGTGGATAAAAATATTTTTCGAAAACCAGTGGATGAAATGGTGGCTGAATTGAATGCGTCAGGCGCCTTTGAACATCTGGTGATGTTGACCACGCCTTTTGATGAGGCCAATTTGAGAGAACAGCTTAATAAAGACAATCAGCGGCCTGTCTTTTTAAATAAACCGGCCAATTATTCCCTTATTTTCGATTGTTTGATGGATGTGCTGGGAGGAGAAGTTATTGATGACAGCGCATTGCCGGGAAAAGTTAGTTACCGGGAACTTTTAAAACTTAAACCCGAAATTAAGGTGCTTGTGGTGGATGATACAGCCAGCAATCGTAGTCTGGCGGTTGAATTGCTTGATATGGCCAATATAGTCACGGATGTTTCAGCCAGTGGTGCCGAAACCATTGAAAAAGCAGAGCTGTCTGATGGTGTTTGTCCATACGATGTGATATTGATGGACATTAATATGCCGGGAATGGACGGTTACGCCACAACAAAAGCACTAAAGCTTGTAAAAGGGTGGGAGAAGGTGCCTGTGGCAGCCATGACAGCTGAAGCTTTTGGCGATGTGGAAGCTTTGTGCCTGCAGGCCGGAATGCTGGCTATGGTAGGTAAACCCATCGATCCGGAAGAGTTGTTTGGGGTGATTTATCGTCTGCTGTTTGGCGAATATGAAGAGAAGACAGCGGTGCGTATATCTGAAAGCGAGGTTTCGCATGTTGATTTCCCGGACATTGAAGGTCTTGATGTGCAGGCTGGCATTCGACGCATGGGCGGACGTGTCGATTTGTATAAAAGGCTTTTAAAAGGTTTTTGCCATGATTACCGCTACTTCGATAATTATCTTGCTGAGCTTACCAATGCCAACGATAAAGAGACAATTGCACGTGTGCTGCACTCCTTAAAGGGTATTGTTGGTACCATGGAGGCACTGGATTTATATCATCTGACCATCGATGCCGAGACGGCATTTAAGTCGGGGGATCCTAAATTTGAGGCTTTGTCAAAGCAGTTGAAACTGGCGGTGCAGACAATGATTACTGTTCTTACCGGAAAAGATTTTCTGGGATTCTAGTCTGTTACTCATAGGTGCAGTGGTTGGATCACGGTTGTGAAAATTCTATATTTAGTGCCTGCCCGGAAGCTTCTGTTGCCGATAAGAATGTGTGATCTTTGAAGCTCTTTTGAGAGTAGGCGTAACGTCGTAGTTAAACTTTGTAGACGAACTTCATATAGACTTTATTTATCATCCTTGCAGATTGGTGTGACTTATTAGTTTGTGATATTATTACTTTTCTGGTGCCTATGAAATCTCTAAAATATTTACTGCTGGGTCTGTTTTTTTGTGGCTGTCTTTATAGCTGCAATTATCATATCGACAAACTGGTGGATGTTCCTACTTCGCCTCTAATAAAGTTTAGCTTCGAAAATGAGATTGCTAATAGTGGCGCGTTGTCCCTATCGGTTAGAGGACGTGAAAATGTCAGTTATGCCAGCGATGGCGTTGAGGGGCGTGCTTTGGATTTGTCTGCGTCGGCGAAGTTCCGTAAACCATTGATTCTTACCCGTGACGAAGAGTTTCGTTGGAGCGACTATCCGGGGATGACGGTTTTAACATGGATCAAGATGAAACCTGATGATCCCAACGAATATACGATTGTTTCGCAGATGACCCGCGACGACACCTTTGGTTGGTTGGGCTGGTCTGTGGAAAATACGGCTTGTGGAACCTGGCGTTGGGCAATGACCGACGGCGTGAATTCTGTCACCTATCAGCCGACTGCAGTGAGGCAGCCAGTTCGCGATGACTCGTGGCATCAAATTGGCTTTTCTTTGAATTTTGCAGATCGTGAAGTGCGGCTTTTTTATGATGGTCTTAATGTTGCCACTTATAGTGTTGGAGATCTTAACCTGGCTATCTCTTCATCTGATATTTATTTGGGACGCGATCCTTTTTCTGTTAATCCGATTGTGGATGTGTGGAATGGCAAAATGGATGAATTTGTTGTTTGGAGCCGGGTGCTGACACCTTTGCAGGTAAAGTCGGTTTATGCGGAAGACCTGGGCAATAAATCGATGACATCGCCTGTAATGGCGGATTCAATTACGGTGATGACATGGAATATTTGGGATGGAGGAACACGTGAAGGTAAATATGTTGGCCCCGTACGAGTGGCCGATATTATACGTGATAGTGGTGCTGATTTGGTTTCCATTCAGGAGGGCGGATTGTCAGGCCCTTTGATCGCTGATTTATTAGGGTTTTATTTTTACATGCGCGGCGATGGGATTGACGTTTTAAGCCGTTATCCAATGGGCAAAAGTTATAATATTTACCGCTCGAATACGGCAGGTGCTGTAACGATTGAATTACCTGAGGACAATAAGTTGATTTTTTGCCCTGTGTCGTTAAGCTATGAACCCAATCAGGAAGCGTATCTTCTTTCGGGGCAGGCCAACCCCGATACCGTTATATCGCGTGAGCTGCAAACCCGTGGCGCTGAAGTCCGATATATCACCTGGGAGCTTCAGGCGTTACTGGCTAATAGTGAAAAGGTGCCGGTTATTTTGGCCGGCGAATTAAATTCGGGTTCTCATCTTGACTGGACCGAGCGTAATAAAAAAAATCATTTTGGTCTGGTACTGAAATATCCGGTCACAACAATTCTTGAAGATGCCGGTTTTATTGATGTTTACCGGTCGTTGTTTCCAAATGAGGTTTCGCATCCGGGGTATACCTGGTCGCCGCTATTCAAAACGGTTTTTAAAGACCGGCTTGATTATGTTTTTTACCAGGGAAGTTCTATTGTGCCATCGTCGGCCTGGATTGTGGAAGAGCATCCTTTGGGTTTCCCTTCCGACCATGCTGCTTTGGTTACTTCGTTTAAATGGAAATAAATCCTCTTAAATTATAGGGTTTTTCTTTGTTGCGATGTCTTACTTTTATAGAAGGTTTAGCTATTACAAAATTGGCTGACTCGAAAATTAAGCAAGCGTGAAATATGATTCCGATTCTATTTTAGCACAGAAAGTTGCCGCTGGTGATGAACGGGCTTTTGAAAGCCTGTTCCGGAAGTTTTATGCCGCAATGGTAGGACTGGCACTGCGCTTTTTGCACGATAAGGATGCTGCTGAGAATATTGCTCAAGCTGTTTTTGTGAACTGGTGGGAAAAACGGTCGCAATTAAATATAAATACACCGGCTTCGTACCTGATGATGGCTGTACGTAACAGCTGTTTGAATGAGTTACAGCAAAAAAAGCGTTTTGTGAGAGATGCGGGGATGATTGATATTGTAAGCACCGATGAGCCTGATACGGATCATAATATGATAGAGAAGGTTCAGAAAGTTATTGGTATGATGCCTTCGCGTCCGCAGGAAATATTTAGATTAAACAGGTTTGAGAATCTTCGGTATAAAGATATTGCTAAACAAAAAGGGGTTTCGGTAAAGACCATAGAAGCATATATGAGTCAGGCATTGAAATTTTTACGTGAAAATTTGCCGTTGTATGTAATGGCGGATAACTGATGTGTAACTCAACGTATATAAACCATGGAACTGTTGGAAGATAAGACATATGAATTGATGAGCCGCATTTTGGCGGGTGAGGCATCACAGGATGAAAGAACGGTGCATGAGCGCCGGCTTAAAGATGCCGGTTACCGGCAAATGTGGACACAGTGTCGCATGGCCTGGCAGTTGGGACACGAAGCCATGGTGCAACAATCTGTTGATGTGGACGAAGGGTGGCGACATGTGAAAACGACACTCCATCAGACAGAGTTCAAAGGCTCTTTGTGGCAGCGGTATTTCCGGGTGGCCGCTGTAGCTGCTTTGCTGGTGTTCTCTTTGGTTATGGGGGTATGGTGGTTTTCGGGTGTTCAGGTTCATCCCGTAGAGGTGATTGTTGCCGACGCAAAGCGGGATGTGGTGCTTCCCGATGGTTCATCCGTTACGCTGAAGCAGGGCAGTACCCTACAGTATCAATCAGATTTCGGGAAATCTAATCGTCAGGTGTCGCTCACTGGAGAGGCTTTTTTTGATGTGTCGCCCGATGTTATTCATCCCTTTATTATTGAAACCGGGGCTTTTTCTATCAAAGTAGTAGGAACCTCGTTTAATGTTCGCACCAATCTTGATGGATTTTCGAACGTGGATGTTGATGGTGGAATTGTTGAAGTCGCTTTTAAAAGAAACAAGGCGGAAGTTATCCGTCTTCAACCCGGCGAAGCCTTGATGATGACGGCCGAGGCAGATGAACCCAAAAAGCTGATTGCCAGTAAAAATAACTGGGCCTGGAAATCGGGGCAGCTGAGCTTTCGAAATGAAACGCTGGAGCAGGTCTTTATGGTTTTGCAACGTAACTACGGCTGGTTATTTCGGGTCGAAGACGCTTCAATACTTGAGGAACAGATGGGGGCCGAATTCTCAGAGTCGGATCCTGATTATGTATTGCAGGTTATTTGTAAAACATTTAATCTGGAAGCTCATCGCGAAAACAACATTGTGACATTGGTCCGTCGCAATTGAGGTGGTATTGATGTGAGAATTGTGCCGGATCATTGTCCATCGTGATTAGTGTTTGCCTATAAAGTCAGGTGTTTGGACTGAATAGCTCAAATTCAAGGATCAGAATAACGCAGCATTTGGCCTTTTCTTGCAAAGACTATTTAGAGTCTTTCCATAAACAAAGTGTTTGAAATATAAAGTTCAAATTCAAGGCTTGCGAAGTCATAAAAATCAAGGAGTTTACTTTTCGTAAATGACTGTTTTTATGACAAGCGTAACGCAGAAGTTGACTTTATAGACAAACACTCATTATCTTTAGTGTCTTATGGCGATGCATCAATGGTCTGAAAAATTATTAGAATTGTGGAATCGTTTTATACTGCGGATTTTTATTTTCATAGGGATCTTTGGCGGTATGGGCGTGTGCGTTAATGGTCAGACAGCCGGCACTGGGTTTCGATTCGATAATATTACGGTGGCACAGGTGATGGACTCTCTTACCAGTCGTTATCAGTATCATTTTGCGTATGATGTTAATGCCATCAATCTCGATTCATTGGTTTTTGTTTCAATTCCGGCAGATAATGTTTCATCCTGGATAGAATCTTTTTTTTCGGATATGGGTACCGATGTGTCTGTGAGTCACAAACAGGTGGTGATCGGTAAAAGGTCGGCCGTCTTTAATACGGATCAGGTCATTCGGATCAGTGGCAGAGTTATTGGTTTGGGTGAGAATCGGCCGCTAGAGATGGTTAATATAGGTGTGGAAGGGGCGCCTATTGGAACAGTGTCTAATACGCAAGGGTTATTCCAATTGCTGTTGCCGGTACCATTAGCCGGTCGCGATATGATTTTTTCTTCGTTGGGGTTTCAGTCGTGGCGGATCAAGGTTCCTCATTCCGATACGACATTGGTGGTTAAGCTGACCGAGTCTTCTATTCAATTACCGGAAGTTAGGGTGTTGTACAAAAATCCGAAGGTTATAATGGAGAAGGTTGTCGCGCATATTACGACCAATTATCCGGGTAATAATTATTTGATGACCGCTTTTTTTCGGGAAACAATAAAGCAGGATAGCCGATATGTTGATGTCTCGGAGGCGGTGCTCGAAATTTTTAAGCCATCGTACCAACATGATGCGTCGGAGCAGGTTCGGTTTATTCATGGACGTAAGGGGGTGGTGACAGGCAGTCGCGATTTGGTTCATTTTAAGCTGGTGGGTGGTCCATATCTTTTTTCGCAACTTGACGTGGTGCGTAATCGTAATTTTTTACCCAACAATAATTCTGTGTACAAATATACGTTTAATGGTGTCGACCATATTTTTGACCGTTATGTGTATCGTATTGGTTTTAAACCCATCGATTCGTCCGGAGATCTGATGTATACCGGAGAATTTTTGATTGATTCGGAGTCGTTTGCAGTGGTGAGTGCTCATTTTGAGCTGACGCCTGCTTCGGTGCGCAAAAGTCGCGACTACCTGATAAAGAGAGATGCCCGCCGCTTTAAAACGCGCCCTTTTTATGCCCGTTACCGGGTTTCTTATCGCCCCCTTAACGGTCAATGGGTTTTGTCGGGCGTGAAAGGAGAGGTGAGCATGAAAGTGGTTGACCGATCGCGACGTGAACGCACTGTTTTTAGTACTGTTTCTGAAATGGTGGTGAGCGATATGATGGTTTGGAATGGCCGACGGCCTTTTAAAAACGCTGAAACAGTTGGTGCGTCTGATGTACTTGCCGAACAGCTGGGCGCTTTCGACGCTTCTTTTTGGGAAAATTATAATATCATACTGCCCAACGACGACTTACGCAATGTATTTCGTACGCCATAAAAAAAGCTGACGGATTTTGGCCTGTCAGCTCTGTTTCTTCACAAACCGTGCTGGGATAAATTTGCTATGTCAGATTAGGCACAGCGTTGTTGAAGATACTCAATGGTTGATTGTACTGAATTTATTTTTGGTAATGATTCGTTGTCGATATTCAGATCGAACTTGGTTTCAAGATAAAAAAGGAAACAGGTCATATCTATTTCGTCCATCATCATGTCGCATGAAAAAGATGCATCTTCGGCAATCCGTTCTCTGGGCATACCTGTTTTTCTCAGTACTTTATAGAGATTTCTGCGAATGGTTTTGTTATTCATTGTTCCTGGTATTGATTGAAAATAATCTTTGATTTTGTTTCGTTGTTTGTATGACAATTTTTCCATCTATTACACGTAACTCTTTTTGATTTTTTTTTGTGTATAAATGAGATTTTTCAATTTTTTTGATTTGTTGATAACACGAAGCGTTTAAACGGGGTTTTTATTTGACGGAAAGTTATCTTTGCCGGGTAACTAATATAAAAATTGCATTATGAGCAACTGGTTTGAGATAAAAGTGAAATACGTTAAAATAGATGAGAAAAGCGGCCTTGAAAAGAAAGTTACTGAGCCCTATTTGTTGGATGCCGTTTCGTTTACTGAAGCTGAAAGTCGTATACATAAGGAGTTGGAACAGATGATAAGGGGGGATTTTCAGGTGACCAATATCCGAAAAGCCAATTATACCGATATTTTTCCTTTCGAAAATGCGGATCGTTGGTATAAATGTAAAGTTAACTATGTCTCTGTTGACGAAGAGGCCGGTAAGGAGAAGAAGATTTCTTCACAAATGTTGGTGATGGGCAGTGACTTAAAGGAGGCTTACGATAATTTGATGACTTCTTTGTCGGGTATGACCATTGATTTTGATGTGGTGGGAATTAATGAAAGTCCGTTGATGGATGTATTTCCTTATTTCAGTGATGAAGAGAAGGCCTAAGTGACAAATTCTTTTTTATAGCCGAAAAATATCCGAACTACTTTAAGTTTGTATGACTGCGATTGACTGTTTAATGATTAATGTATTCTGTTTTTATCAAATTTTGATTGTCAGTCAATTCTAATGATATCTGCGGAATTTAACGTAATTGTTGAATCTGATTGAGATTTAATAAGCAGGAACGTATTATCCGATGACTACCACGCCAGGTTTAAGTCATCGGATTTTTTTGTTTAATACAGAAATTTGGAATGCGGTTTTTACAATCCAAATTCCCATACCGTAATCCAGTCGGCCATCATTTGATACTGATCAGGATATTGGGTGATCCAGTTTAACACATCGGCCTGGTTACGGCTGAAGATAATATGTTGCGTCAATGCTTCGTCAAAGTCCATTTGAGCCGCTTTGGCAAAGAAATCGGTATAACTGCTCCATAAGGCAGCCGATGGGTTTATTTTAGCGGTTTGCAGGCTTTCCATGAAGGCTGTTAATTGTTGTGTGAGCCATTGGTAGTTATCCGAACCTTTTTCTTTTTGGATGGGGATGAAATTGGTGGTGAGGTCACTGTCGGCTTTATTGATTTTTGAAATATTTTGGCTGTTACCGGCCCAGTCGTTTAGCATATTTTCAATGACAGCCAGAATGTCGGGACTCTCCGGCGTGTTGTGATTGAGCATGAGATAATACAGCAGTGGTAGCAGTGCTTTAATGTTTTCTCCTTTGCGATACATCTGCTCACCCAACAGTAGGTGTGCAGGGCTGTAGGCCGGAGCAGAACTGACAGCCCTTAGCAGGTAATCTTCCCCCTTTGTTTCGTTGGTATGAATGGTTAGACGACCGGCATGATAGAGCAGTAAAAAGTCGGTAGGATATGCTGCCAGCCCTTTTTCAATCCACTGGTTCATAGGTCGGCTTTTGCCTTTTGCTTCGTAGGCTAAAACACCTGCCAGCCAAGCATTGGCAGAGGGATGTAGCTTGTCTTTACGGGCTTTTTTAGCATAGTGAATGGCCTGTTTAATATCGTTTTTTTGCACATAGACCAAAGCCATGCCGCCCAACACTTCGCCGTCGTTTAGCCCCATTCGCTGTGCGGCATTTAATTCTGTTAGTGAAGAATCTATCTCGCCGTTATCGAGGTAGTTTAATCCCATTTTTTTGTGCGTCAGGGCCTCTGTTTGTGCCTCTATGGTTAGTGTACTTAGAATGAATAAACTGAAAATAATGGATTTACAAATGGTTGTTTTTCTCATTAGAACTGAAGTATTGGTTGTTATTATTGACTGGTTTGTTGAACTACCGCGATATTTGTGTTATTCTATATGATTTTTTATTTCACGTCTAATACCGTGCCATTTCCATGACCTGCAAATTCGGGTGCATAGAAACAACTAACGGTGGTTGGTACGTTTGTGGCTTTTCCTTTCATCGAGATAACGGCCTGCCAGGTGATAATTGATTTGCCCTTTGGCAGATGATCGATAAAAATAGCCATGCCGGCATCTGTAATGGATTGATAATAGCCTAACCCTTGTTCCCAGTGATAGCCCGACGTCTTATCGATGGGTTCCAAATTGGCTGCCCGCGGGCTTTGTACATGAACGAAATCCAGTTCCTGCGGTGCTTCTATTTCTATGCGCATCATAATCCGGTCGCCTGTTGTCAGTACGGTTTCATCCGTAACCGGGAGCCATGCTTCGTGATTGTTCTGAAGGGTGCGTCGGTACAGTTGGTTTTTTACCTGCATAAAGCCGCCATCAGTTACTTCCGCTGCCGGTTGAAACCAGGCTAAATGAAGAGAGGCCCACGATGGAGTATTGGTCTCTTTTTGGATGGTAATTCGTCCCATTTTTGACTGTATTTCATTGCCATGCCATGCCTGGCTGATGAATCCCGTGCCTGTGACAGCTGCCTCTGTTTTAAGGGTGGTGTTCCCCAATTTTATTTTATCGTTGTCTGATACAGCAAAATAGTCCGTTTGTGATTGTGTTAATCCGTATATGGCTGAAACTGTAGCTTGTGTTGTACCCCACGCTTGACTTCTTTTTTGATTGATGAGCCAGTTTTCCATCAGTTTAATAACCCGATTTCCGGGTGTTATTTCGCGGAATGCCTCCAATGCGGCGATGTGTGTTTCGATGGGCGACTGATACCAATAGGGCCCTGTCATATTTTTAAAGAAGGCCTCGTGATTGGTATTCTCAATGAGATGTTCTTCCAGTGATTGCAGCATTCTATGGCTTTGTTCTGTCGCACCATTACGGTGCAGTATCGTGGCGATCATGGCTTGCAAACGTAGATTATCGTATGATAAATTTTTTGTCAGCCTATTCATCCAAAAGGGATGATCTTCTGTTTTATCATAAAAACTAAGTGCGTAAAGGCTTCTGATTATATTGTTTGAGATGCCGGCAATTGTGTCGCGGTGGGTTTCTTTCATCTTTTTTTCTTTGTCATTGAGGTCGGCCTGAAGCCAGTCTACCGATTTTTGAACCAAAGCCGTTTCGTTGGCATTCAATGAAACGCCGGCTTTTAACAGATAGCCAAAGCCTGTAATGATGTTGATAGTGGTCGATTGGGACGGCGACATGCCATTGAACCATGCCCATGCCCCATCGGGTTGTTGGTTATTCTTAAGGCGGGCAATGGCTGATGTCTGTATGGTTTTCAGATAATTGTCGTCAGCCATAGCAGCCAGCCGGCGGCGGCGTTCGGTATCGTTCTGTGCCTCAGTTACCCATGGTGTGGCCATGAGAAGGGCCGATTTTAATTCCTGATTTCGCTCCATTGCCGATGTGAGGGCATCTTTATCAGCTGGCAGTGAACGCCATAGTTTTAGCACTTTTTTGATGTCTGGGTTTTGGTTTAGTATGTTGTTGGCCATGGCAGCAGCAAAGTAACGGTTGAAGATTTGGTCGTTGCATTCGTATGGCTGTTCGTTCAGCCAGGGAAGGGCATCGAGCATTTCCCAGACCGCATTGGCCGTATAGGTAAAGGTCAGGTCTTCAAATTGTCTGTTTTTTGATTGAGTGAGTGTTTCCATTGTGAAAACATGTTTGCCTTTGGTATTGATCGTGATGGGCAAAGTTTCTGTTACTCTCACTTTAGCCGGAAGCACCGGGATGAAATGGGTTTCACCATCTGTGAGATGGCCGGTTGTGGCGCTTATGGTTAGTTCTATCCCTTTACTGTTTTCAGGTACCTTTACCAGCCACCTGACGGTGGTTGATTTCTTGGCCCTGGCCTGCCATTGTATGGTGCCGGGCGTTGATTTCAGTTCTTTTTCTGTAATCGCATCTTTTATGGATAAGCAGGCGGTTCCCGATAATGAATCTTCGCTGTTGTTGATGATGCTGGTGGTTAGCCAAAGCTGATCACCTTCGCGCATTACCCGTGGCAGGTTGGGCATTACCATTAAATCGCGGGCTGTTATAATATTGTTTTCGGTGGTTGCCGATACGCCATCGGTGCGGTGGGCCAATGCCATAAAATGCCATCGGGTGAGGCTCTCAGGCATGGTGAATGAGAATCGGGCGATGCCATTGCTGTCGCTTTCAAGAAACGGGAGAAAGAAGGCCGTCTCCTGAAGCTGAGTGCGAGGTTGTATTGTGGCAGGAGCAGAAGGTGGAGGTGGCGGCGATACCTGCTCCTGTCTGGTGGCCGGAACAATGTCCAGCTCTTCTTCTATTTCAACGTCATCCTCAACCATCATGAATAACGTTTCGTCACCCCTGCTTCTTTTTAGTGATGGAAGGCCTCTTAATTTGATTTGCCGATTGTTATTTCTTGTGTATGAATAGGATATGATTTCCCAGAATAAGGTCGGATAGTTTGCCGGCTGAAAGAAAGGGAAGGAAGGCGAGAAGTCGCCCCATACGCCCGCGTTGCTGAATCCGTTTGCCTGCCATTGGTTGCTGTTTCTGGTCACCGTGAAAGGATTGAAGTAGATCTGATGAGGGGAATACGCATCCAGAGAAGCGTCGTACATCAATGCCATAACTTCGGTGCTGACGGGTTTTTTCTGCCCATCGGTAACAGTTAGTTCCCATGTTTCCTCGCTGCCCGGTAATGTTTTGTCTCTAAAACTGCTCAATTCAATTTTTTGCTGGTGTGCGGGGTCTTCAACGTCAATCCATTGTGAGGCTTCATAGAATCGGTTTTGGTACACAACAGTGGCCTGTACGTTTATGGCGCCAACCATTTTTGACGTCACCGGCCAATTGATGGATTGCCAGTTGTTGTTTAAAGTAAACCAGTCGTCATAAATTGTTTCTCCGTCCTGTGTTATGTTGATTCCGGCATAAGCATTGGGATACACGCTTCCCATCATAGCGTGAATGCTGTCGCCCGGGTTCAGTTTTTTTTGTTGTATCAGAAGCGTGATTGCCTCGTCCAACGGATAGGTGCTTTCATGGCTATTGACTGTTTTAAACAGAGTTGATTGTTGTATTGTGTCGCCTGAAACATCTTTAACAGCGATGTTTAGTCTATAAATACCGCTTTCGGTTATGGGCAGAATTATTTTTTTGCTGCCATTTATGTTCGCTGATCCGGCAAGTATTTTTTTTATGGTTTCATAGCCGGACGCGTCATCAGTTTTGGTGGTGAAAGGCGTTGTTTTGGTCAGGATGGTATCCGGCAACGACCAATAACGTTGGGGTTTTGGCGTGTTGCGTGGTTGCAATTGTTCAACTTCATAGCTAATTGTTGCATCGGTTTCTTCGTTGCTAAAGTTTTTGAGAGTGATTGTTGCCGGTATTCCTGCTTTGCCCGGGTTGAGTGTTAATTGCGGAATGTTTACCGCAGGAACAATGGCCGTTTTGTTTAAGCTAATTGATTGCGTTGCCGATTGTGTTTCTCCGTTGGGTGCAGTAATATCAACTGTAACAATAAAATTTTGAGCCGACGAATACACCTTTTGTTGATTTGAAATGGCTTTAAATGTAATTTCTGCCATCCCTTTGTCGTTGGTTTGCGTGTTACCTGTAGCTACAGGTTGGGGATGACTGCGATAGTATGGCCATTGAAAGGTATGTCGTTCGACTTTCCATGTGACTTTGGCGTTTTGCACGGGTGCCCCGGTGTAGGTCAAAGCCATCGCCGTTGTTGTGATGGTGTCGCCTATGGTGTTTAAGCCCCGGAAAGGGGTGAAGGTTACTTCTATTTTAGGCCGTTTGTATTCTTCCACCATAACGCCGGTGTTTCCGTCTTCCGATTGAATGGAGAAACTGCCGGTGAGAACATCTGAGGGTAACACAAATTGCCCGGTAACCGAACCGTATTTGTTGGTTCTGAGGTTTTGTTCGGTTAGTTTGTTGCCGTTCACATCCTTCAGGTGGATGTTTATGGTTTCTTTTTCCAGAGTCCGGGCTTCTTTGCCGTTACTTTCCATCAAAATGCCTTTGAAGAAGATGGTTTGGCCCGGCCGGTAAATGGCCCGGTCGGTGAATAGGAATAGCCGTCGGTTGAACGAGGTTTTTTGATTTTCGGGATAACGTGGTCGCCAGTAAAAATAGGAAAAAAAGCGGTCGTCATTTTTTGATAGGCTAAGGAAATAGCGGCTGTAGTTTTTGTTTGTCTCTAAAATGCTTTGGCCTTTTTCATTGGTTGAAGGGTGTTGCATCATCTGGTTGGAATCCTTGCGCCAGGCTATTTCGTAGCTTGTGATGGCGACCTCATTTACCGGCATGCCTGAGGTTCGGTCCAGAACGGTAATTTGTTTCCTGTTGTTGATTTTGTTGCGTTGGAGGAAACACAAATCAGATTTTTGGAAGTTGAAAATCTGAAATACTTTTGTTTGTTTGAATTGACCTGAAAACGGTTGATGTGTCACAACCAGTGCATAATAACCGGGTTTTTGAGGCCCGTTAACAGTTAGTTCGGCTGTATGCGTGAGGAAGTCCTTTTCATCGGGGATTGTCACTGTTTCACGCCAAACCGGCATGTTTTTTTCTATTTGGTGCTGCGTGTCCAGCGAGTTTAATGATTTGGTGATTTTAAGGTTTAGCGCACCGAGGTCGTAAATGTAAATGTAGATTTTATTCGTGTTACGATAATTAATGAACAAGGGAATGGCGCTTCTGACCGGAATAACCGATTCGCCAGCAATCGTTATTTCGGGTTTTGTGAGGTTGTTTAACAGGTTATCAGCCAGACGGGCGCCCTCCGAACCGGGGTTTTGTTGTTTGGCCTGCATGGCAAGATCCCATATCTTACGCTGCGTTTCGGCGTTTTTTTCGTCGGTGGGCATCTCATCATACAGTTTGGCCAACTCATATAGTACAGAGCTTTGCAAATCTGTTGTTTTGGCTTGCTCTGCAAGTTGTTGCAGCGTTTTTTCTACCAACGAAAAGCCCGATTCGCCAGTGTAAATATCTTTCATCCACTTAATCCGGTACAGGTCGGCATCAATAAAAGCCGCTTTTTCAGGTTGCTGTAGTCTGTAGGTCAGCCATTCTTTCAGGATGCTGAAGCCAATAGCAGCGGGTTGCCCGGTGCTTGTTCCCGGTAATTCAACAGACAAGAACTGGTTGGTACTGCCCAAAAGTTTTTTGTCGTCGAAGACGGGTTCCTCATCGGTGGGTAGGGTGAATAAATTACCCGATATAAGCGTCTCGGCGGCTTCGACCGCTAACAGGTCATAAAGCGTAGGCCGCAGATTCATCTTTTTTTGGTCGGGGCTTAGCAATCGTTTGTAGGCACTCGTGTTTTCATTTTGCAGGCGTTGAGGATTACGTAATGATTTCACCCTATGGTCGATAATTTTTTTTGTCAACTCCCGGAAGGTCATGTCTGAAATGTGGCGACTTCCGGTGGTGGCTTGTTCGGTCTGCATCAGTTGCCAGCGTTGATTGTTGAGGTATGACTGATAGAGTCTGGCCAAAAATGCGTGCATCAATTGTTGCGATGGTTCCCATAATGTTTCTATGTCGTTCTCCATTTCAATCACCATTGAGTCCAGAGTGATTGCTTCAATGTCGTTGCGCAGCTGAAAGCGATATACCAGTGATTTAACAAAATCGGGCGTGTTTCGGCTTGCTTTGCTTTGTCGGTATATCTTATCAACTTGCTGAAAGGCTGATTTTGGCAGGCCTTTTTCAATCAATGAGTCGGTTTTTTGCCAATTTGCATCGTTGTTTTGAGGCGTTTTAACGGTTCGCGATTGTGCGCCGGTAAATTGTAGCCATACAATCAGAGAAATGAGTGTGAGGAGCAAACTTTTCATGGGTAGATATTTGTTTGGTGCAACGTCATCCAATTTTATGTCTGTTGTTTTGTAAATTGGTTTGTTTCACCAAATTTAGTGAAACTATTGGTTAACATTGGCAAATATTGAACCATAAAAGAAATAGGGCATGTTGGCATGCTGTGCGCGATGCTGTTATTGGTCACGCGATGCTGGTGCTATGTGTTTTGTTGGTTGTACATAATTCAACAAATTTCATTATGCCGTTTATTTGGCTGGATTAAATTTGTCGTAGTCCCATTTTTTAGGATTGTTGATGAAGTAATTTTTAATTCGTTGGTATTCAGTGTTGTTTCGGATGATGTGATCGTGAAAACGGGATTGCCATGCGAAACCGGGGTGTATTTTGCGCGAATGAATGGTTCCCATTCGTTTATATTGGTTGATAATTACGCCCAATGATTGGGGTTCCCATTTTTGGGTAGAGACGCCCAAATTGATGGTGGAGACAACAAATTCGTCCAATTTAACAGATGTAAAATGTGCCGGTATTTGGCACCAAAATAGTGTCAAAAAAAAGACAGTATATGGTGTCAGTGCGTTATACAAAAGGCGTATATCGAAGCAGGGATAAGTTTTTTAACCGATCAGATTTTAAATGTGACTATCAGATTGTTTTTAGAACCAGTATGATGTTTTATGTTTGTATCCCATTTAAGTAAAAAGTTGTGCAATCTGTCAGGCTGATTTAGGATATTACGCTCCCTTCTTTGTCAGGTATGCTCCCTTATCTGTTAGGTGAGCTCCCTTATTTGTCAGGTATATTCCCTTGTCTGTCAGGTGAGTTTCCTTATTTGTCAAATATGCTCCCGTGTCTGTTAAGTAAGCTCCCTTATTTGTCTGGTCGATTCCCTTGTCTGTCAGATGAGCTCCCTTATCTGTCAGATGAGCTCCCTTGCTTATCAGACAGGCTCCCTTCTTTGAGAACGTTGTCCCTTTTTAAACAGACCTCATTTATTCCATGGTCGAATCTGTCCCTTTTACTTTAGAGGCTTCTCCAAGATTGGAAAGCGTTTTGGCAAAAGTGAATTGCTCTTTTTTTACGGGTTGATATTGATAGTAATTTGCTGCTTTTTTGCAGATACTGATTATTTCGTTGTAGATAGCGTTGAAAACACTGGCTACTTCCTGAGTAATCTCTTTAGTTGCGACTTTTAAAGTTTCCTGAGTGACATTAGCCCGGATGAAGGTATCGGCATATCCGATAATGGAGTCAATCAGGGCCGGCTTCATGCCTTTAGCGGTAATTTCAAGTCGTAATGCATCAGTCATATTTGTTTTGAACTGATAGAGAAGCTTTATTAATGATTCCTGGTTGTTTTTTTGTACTCCACGGAGATTTTTTTCAAAACCTAGCGTTTTTAGCATTTCATTTTTTTTGGATATTTCATTTTTAAAGTCTTCGTCGATTTGTGTTTTGAAAAAAGAGATATCGCGTTTGGCGGGGGTTTGTATTGCCGCAAGGGTTGCTGTCGCAACACGAAGTTCTTTTTTTGCATCGATACCCAGATGGGTTTCGATGGCGCTGTCGATTCGGGCCATTAAATCAGAAGCATACTGAACGGTCCAGTCAGTACGAGTGTTTGAAAGTTCTGAAATGTTAGCTTTGAAATTTTTGGCGATGGTTTTAGCTGCCATAAGCATATCGACATCTTTGCAACTATAATTACGATTTTTAGGCATGGAATTAAGCGTTTGGTTAAATGTTTTATGTACTTATAGTTTGTCTGTAAAGTCCAGCTTCTGCGTTACCTTTGCTTTCAAAGTGATCATTTACGGAAGTAAACTCACATTTTTCGAGCTGCACAAGCCTTGTGTCTGAACTTTATATTTTAAACCACTATTGTCCGGTAAAAAATATATTCTCCATTTAAGTGCTCAAGCCGCACGGGCTTTTACTTTTTTTACTCATTGAAGTTTTTATTTCAAAGGTATTCGTGATCCGCTTCGCTCCACTACAGCAAAATTCAATTTATTAAAATGCCGCCGCTGCAAGTAATTTCCTAAAAATCAATTTCATTGTCTAAAATCCGGGAACTCGCTTCGCTCAAACAGCCCGGATTTCTTTACGCCAATAAAATTGATTTTCTTAACGGAAATTTCTTGAGGCGGAAAGCAACCCCAATATCTCCTAAAATCTCTGACTATCACATTGGATCTGGGTTCTAATCATTTCTCTAAATTTTTACCGGACACCAATGATTTTAAACACAGAATTTATTGACAGGCACTAAGTATCCTAAAATTAGTAAAATGATGGGGAATAAAAAGAATCACTATTGTCCGGAAAAAAATATTCCCCGTTCGGGGTAGCTTATCGCTACGTCGTATCACGTAAAAAAGATGTTTTTTATTTATGTGCTCAAGCCGCACGGGCTTTTACTTTTTTTTACTCATCGAGGTTTTTATTTCAAAGGTATTCGTGATCCGCTTCGCTCCACTACAGCAAAATTCAATAACATTAAAAATGCCGCTGCTGCAAGTAATTTCCTAAAAATCAATTTTATTGTTTAAAATCCGGGAACCCGCTTCGCTCAGACAGCCCGGATTTATTTGCGCCAATAAAATTGATTTTCTTAACGGAAATTCCTTGAGGCGGAAAGCAACCCCGACATCTTCTGGATTTACTGGTTTTTAATTGATTCTTTATTTTTTTTAGCGGACAGCAATGAAAATGAATAAGCTCCCGTCGAAGAAATACATTCATATTTCTAAAATTCATTTGCTTTAGTCTAATGAAATTGTAATACATCAAAGATTGCTTCAGTTTTGTATTGTTTTAAAAGCCATACAATATGAAGATTTTGAAAGCTCTAATTTTTTTAGCTCTAAGCGGTTCGTTTTTTGTCTCCGCACAAGCACAGTCTTATTCTTTAAAAGACTGTATAGAATATGCTTTAGAGAACAGCACCGATATAGAACGTTCTCAAAATAATGTAAGTATTCAAAGTGCTTATCTGGAACAATCCAAAGCCTCCCGTTTACCAAATTTGCAATTGGGAGTGAATCAACAGTTGAGTTCAACCAGTAGTTACAATAGCACCGACAGTGGGTGGGACCGAAGTAGTAATTCGACTTTAAATGCTTCTTTAACTTCAGAAATTGCACTTTATAATGGGGCGAAAATTAAAAACACCATTTCACAAAACCGAATTAATCTTGAATCGGCAGAGTTAAGCATACAAGCCGAAAAGGAATTAATTAGTTTAAATATTTTATCCTATTACATAGATGTTCTTTTGGCCAGAGATAATTTGAGCAACAGCCGTCTGCAATTTGAAGCAACACAAAAACAATTGGTGTATGCAGAGGCAAGAAGTGAAGCGGGCGTCATATCCCGTTCCGATTTGCTTTATATAAAGTCTCAATTGGCATCTGATAAAACAAGTATGATTGAAGCTGAGAGTAATATGCGGATTGCTCTTGTTTCGTTGATGCAAATAATGAATATGCCAATAAACGACAGTTTTGATATTCAGCAACCTGATATTGAGGCCCTGATTAATCAAAATCCTGAAATCAATCCGGAAGCAGTATATAATATAGCTCTGGGTATACAGCCGGGTATTCAGACAGCAGAACTTAATGTTAAAAGTGCCGAAACTGAAGTTGCCATTGTAAAGTCGGGCACTTTACCGAGCTTGAAGTTAAATACAGGCGTTGGCACGGGTTACGGCTCAAACATAGACAATATTAATTTTGGAGAACAATTTTCTAACAACGTAAATCCTTATGTGGGTTTAAGCCTCTCGATTCCTATTTATCAGCGGAAGCAGGTTAAAACCCAAGTTAAAGCGGCCCGGATTGAATCGAGTAATGTAAAGCTTGAATTGATGGATTTGAAAAATGATCTTAGAAAATATATTGAGCAAGCATGCACCGATGCACAAACAGCACAAAGCAGCTATAGCGCTTTACAGGAACAGTTGGACGCAGAGCAGGAATCGTATGATGTTGCCAGTGAAATGTATTCTCAGGGTCTGATCAATTCTGTTGATTTTCTTTTATCAAAGAACAACCTGATTATAGCCGAAAACAAATTTACACAAGCAAAATACAACTTAGTTCTTCAAAACAAGATTGTAGAATACTATCTGGGAAACCCAATTGAGTTGTAATTGAATAAATAATAATAAAATGAAACGAGCCAAGGGAGTGACTTCTCAGAAAGGGTGGCTGATTATCGGGCGAATTTTATGTGACAAATAGAAATTAAATTATAAACAGATGAAGCGAATAAATAAAAAATATTTAATCTATGGTACTGCTTTAATCGCATTATCAGGTATCGTATTTCTGTTCGTGTACTTTAAAGGAGGGGAGCCGGAATATGTGTTTTCGACCACAAAAGTAGAACGGGCGTCAATTAGTAACACCATTACTGCCACGGGAACCCTTGAGGCAACCAACACAGTAGTGGTGGGAACCCAGGTATCGGGCGTTATCCAGAAATTATATGTCGATTTTAATTCGGCAGTTAAAAAAGGGCAATTAATAGCCGAGTTGGATAAATCAACCCTACAATCGAGTCTGGAAAATGCCGAGGCCGATGTAGAAAAAGCAGAAGCCAATTTTGAATATCAGAAATCATTGTTGGCCAGAAACAAAGTGTTGTATGAGAAAGAGCTATTGGCAAAAAGCGAATACGACTTAATTTTATTCAATTATAAAACGAGTAAAGCGGAAGTAAAATCGGCGAAAGCTAATTTTAGCCGGGCTGAACGCAATCTAAGTTATGCATCCATTTATTCACCCATTGACGGCGTTGTATTAAACCGGGCTGTAGAAGAAGGGCAGACCGTTGCCGCCAGTATGAGTACGCCGGAATTGTTCACCATAACGAACGACTTGTCAACGATGGAAGTTGAAGCCAACATTGACGAAGCTGATATCGGTCAGTTAGAAGTGGGGCAACGGGTTGAATTTACGGTAGATGCGTTTTCGGAACGTACGTTTAAAGGAAATGTGACAGAAATACGTTTGCAACCCAACGAGTCTTCGAATGTAATAACCTATACCGCAATAATTACAGTAAGCAATCCTGATTTGAAGTTAAAGCCGGGTATGACAGCAAGCATCATTATTTATATAGAAGAAGCGAATGATGTATTGGTTGTAAAAGAAAAGGCGACCAGTTTTACACCTGATCCGCAATTATTAAACGATTATATGAGTCGTTATTCTGAAAAAGAGGGTAAGCCACAAACAGCCAGAGCTGGAAAGGATGGCGACCGAAAACCGGCATTCGGGCCCGGGGCAAAACCTGAAATGGATGATACTCATAAGTTGGTTTGGGTAAAAGAAGGTGCATTGATACGTCCGGTGGTTATAGAAGTAGGGATTGATGATGGTTCAAACATGGCGGTTATTTCAGGTCTGGAGGAAGGAGCAACAATCGTTACATCTTTTGAATTAGCCGATAACTCTGAACTTACCAAAAAGGATAATTCGGAAGGCGATCAGAAAAGTCCATTTGTTCAGGAAAGTCCACAACGGGGAGGCGGCCCCAGTGGTCCACCCCGTTAGTCGGATTTAATGCAAAGGATTGTTAATAATGAATTAAAACAGAAAGAAATGAAATGTTTGAAGAGTATTATTTTATGCGTATTTCTTGTTTTTGTGAGCCTCCAGATAATTGCACAGCAAAAGGGTGAATTTACAATCAAGAGTTCCGGGGTTAAGTCCGATGGTTCGTTATCCATTGAATCTACCGGTGAGGGGGAGGGGGTTTCGATGCCGTTGGAGTGGACGAATATACCTGAAGGAACCAGATATTTTGCGCTAAATCTTTGGCATATTCCACACCCGACTGATTCATCTGTTGTGAAATCGTATTGGGTGGTTTACAATATTCCTTCTGACATTAACAGTATTCCTAAAAATGCGAAAGGGTTTGGAATTGTTGGCTATAACGATAAAGATCAGGCCGGATACGACCCCATGAAGTCGAAAGGGCCGGGAGTAAAGGAATATAACCTGACGATTTATGCCCTTTCAGAGAAATTGAAGTTTAACACCGACAAGGTTTATCGTACCGATTTGTTAAAGGCTATTGACGGAAAAGTGTTAGGCGAAAGTACCCTGAAATATACGTATGAAACGGGTCTTGTAAACAAATCAGCCCAACAATTCAGAGATTCAGCAGAAAGACCATTGACAGAAGAACAAAAGGAAAAGGTCAGATTCATTCTTTCAAATTATGATGCCGGCGCTTTAACGGTTCATGATGCCGAAGCCATACACGCTGCATTTCGGGATGCCGGACTTCGAATGAGCCGTGCTGTTGAGACTGTTATAAAAGAAGCCGGCTTTAATCCTGATCAACTGAAGGAACTGGCGCCTGCACGTACGCGCAACTAAATAGCGTTTGTCTATAAAGTCAACTACTTCGTTACGCTTGTCATAAAAACAGTCATTTACGAAAAGTAAACTCCTTGATTTTTATGACTTCGCAAGCCTCGTATTTGAGCTTTATATTTCAAACACTTAGTTTATGGGCAGGCACTGAATAATAGGACAGATTGAAAATAATGAAATAATAGGACAGATGGAAAATAATGAAATAATATCAATAAAGAAGCTGCATAAAACTTACCATGTTGGAGACGAAACGATTAATGCCCTGAATGGAATAGATTTATCGGTTCAAAAAGGGGAGTTTTTGGCTATTATGGGTACCAGTGGTTCGGGCAAGTCAACGTTGCTGAATATTTTGGGGTGTTTGGATTTACCAACCAGTGGAGATTACCTGTTAGATGGGGTGAATGTGAAATCACTAAACAAAAATCAACTGGCCACAATTCGTAATCAGAAGCTTGGGTTTGTATTTCAGTCGTACAACCTTTTACCTCGTACTTCAGCGCTTGAAAATGTTGAATTGCCTTTGCTGTATAACCCATTGGTAAATAGTAAGGAACGAAGGGAGCGGGCAGAGCAGGCATTGCTTGCCGTAGGGCTGAAAGACCGTATGAAGCATTTGTCCAATCAAATGTCGGGGGGACAACAGCAGCGTGTGGCCATAGCCCGGTCGTTAGTCAATCAGCCGGTCGTTATTTTTGCCGACGAAGCAACAGGTAATCTGGATACACGCACATCCTATGAAATTATGGCACTGTTTCAGGAGCTAAACGAAAATGGGATGACCATTTGTTTTGTGACGCACGAACCGGATATTGCCGTTTTTACCTCACGTAATGTAGTTTTTCGTGATGGCAGAATAATAAAAGATAAAATTATTGAAAAGCGTCAAAGTGCAACAAGTGCATTAGAGCTGCTTGATAAAAACAAATATGAGTTTGAATATTGAGACCTAAGGTATGAAACGGGAATGATTCTGTGGATTACAACCGATAACGGTCAACAAGGAGCTAGTAGTATGCGTCACCTTTTAAACCAATAAATAGAGACCAATGAAATTAATAAACCTGATAAGAATTGCCATAGCTGCCATAAGACGAAATAAGATGCGTTCGTTTTTAACCATGCTGGGTATTGTGATAGGAGTTGCCGCCGTAATTGCCATGCTGGCCATAGGTCAAGGTTCAAATGCCAGCATTCGGGAAACGATCAGTTCAATGGGTACAAACCTTATTAATGTGAAGCCAGCCAGTCAAAATAAAGGCGGTGTGCACCAGGGGCGGGATGCATCGCCAACTTTGGTTGTGGCTGACGTTACTTACCTTGAAAACAACAGCACATTAATAGGGGCTGTTTCACCAGAAATGGATGGCAGCGGTCAGATTGTGTATGGTTCCAATAATTGGCCAACCACCATTTACAGCGGAAATGAAGATTATGCGTACATAAAAAAATATGAAATTGCAACAGGGCGAATTTATACCACGAGAGAGATCAAAAGCGCAGCAAAAGTTTGTATCGTTGGTCAAACCATCATCGAAAATATTTTTGGTGATGATGTAGACCCGATTGGTCAAACCATTCGGTTTAATAATATCCCGTTTAAAATAATCGGCACATTAAAAGAAAAGGGAGACAATACCTTTGGTCAGGATCAGGACGATATGATACTTGCGCCATACACCACAGTGATGAAACGGTTGTTCAGGCAGACTTATTTACGCGCCATCGTGGTCTCTGCCAAATCGGAGGATTTAATTGCTGAAACGAGTGTTGAAGTCACTGAATTATTGAGGGCGTCGCATAAGTTGAATGAAAATGAAGAGGATGACTTTGAGATCAGAACCCAGGATGAATTAATTAGCAATTTCGGATCGATCTCTGAAATGATGCTGGTACTTCTAGGTTCTATAGCCGCAATTTCATTGATTGTCGGCGGTATTGGGATTATGAATATTATGTATGTTTCGGTAACTGAACGCACCCGTGAAATAGGATTACGAATGGCCATCGGCGGTAAGGGGAAGGATATTTTACGTCAGTTTTTGTTGGAAGCATCGTTGCTAAGTGTTCTCGGCGGTATTATAGGCGTTGGAGCCGGTATTCTGGCTTCAAATATTGTTGAAAGCATACTTGGCTGGCCCGTGTTAATTACCAGTAGTTCAATTGTTTTATCCTTTTTGTTTTGCACATTTATCGGCGTGTTCTTTGGCTGGTATCCGGCACGTAAGGCTTCGGCACTAAATCCCATCGAGGCACTCAGACATGAATAAAAAACAATACATTTGCATGATAACGCGAACTTGTCTGCGCAAAATATCAAACACCGGAGAATGTGAATTATGTGATTTCTACCTGAAAAAATAATCAATAATAAACAGATGAATTTTTCAAAACATAAGATAGAGAAATGGTTACCTCATTTTAGTGGTTTGCTTTTATTTCTTATTCTGCCAATTTTTGTTTTTGACAGGAATAACGAGCGGGCGATCTACTGGATTTATAACTATTACTATCAACTGGCATTCATGATTATCGCTTTTTATGTGAACTATCTGGTGATTGTTCCACGCTTTTTTTTCTCAAAGCGGAAGGTGTACTTTTTCATTGTCTTATTTCTGTTTACCTTTTTATTGCTCACCGTATCGCAATGCCTATATAACTATTTTCAACTGGAAAACTTAGGTCCCAATGGTATCTCGGGCGGAAATAAACCTCCAAAGATTACCAATAGTTTAGGATTACACCCTAAACTTGTGGATAACTTCTTTTTGTTATTAATAGTATTGGGTTTTAGTAGTGGAATGGCCATTATTCAATATCTCGGAAAAAATGAATCCAAACAAAAAGAGATTGAAAAAGCGCGTGTTGATTCGGAGCTGGCATTTCTGAAAAATCAAATTAGTCCTCATTTCTTTTTTAATGCATTAAATAATATTTATGGGCTGATTGCCATTGATAGCGATAAGGCACAACAGGCGGTGGAAAAGCTTTCAGGCCTGATGCGTTATCTTATTTACGATTCAAATATTGATACCATTGAGTTGCAAAAAGAATTCGATTTTACATTGAAATATATTGAGCTGATGCAACAACGTTTAAGTTCGAAGGTTAAGCTTAATGTAGACATATCACTCAAAATTCCGGCAGGACAAATACCTCCGTTATTATTTATTCCATTTATTGAAAATGCGTTTAAGCATGGCATCAGTTATCGCGAGCATTCATTTGTTTCAGTAAGGCTGACAACTGAAGATCATAAGGTTATTTTTGAATGTAATAATAGTATTCCAACCGACAGGAAACAAAATAATAAGGGCGGCGTTGGTATTGTTAACATCCAAAAACGATTGGATTTGATATATGGTAATACGTTTAAATTGGATATTGATCAGGGGGAGAAAGAATATCGTGTTTTATTAATTGTCCCCTTTAAAACTAAGTAGTGTTTGAAATATAAAGTCAACTACTTCGTTATGCTTGTCATAAAAACAGTCATTTACGAAAAGTAAACACCTTGATTTTTATGACTTCGCAAGCCTCGTATTTGAGCTTTATATTTCAAACACACATTTTTTGGACTTGGCAGGCCTTGAATTTGAACATTTCTTATCAATCACCTGAGTTTCTTGCAGTCACTAAGTCGATGAAACAAGCCATGAAAGGGAACTCTCACTAAGGTAAATGATTATCGCGGCGAGTTTCATGTGGCAAAAACAAACAAATTATAAACAGATGAATAAAATTACCTGCATAGCAATTGATGATGAACCGATCGCATTGGGAATCGTTGTTTCATATATAAAAAAGATACCCTACCTCGAATTGCTGGCAGAGTTTGATAATCCTATTGATGCTTCAGAGTATATACAGGAACACAAGGTTCATCTTATTTTTCTGGACATTAATATGCCCGACTTATCAGGCGTTGAGTTTGCCCGAACTTTAGATAAAAACAGTAAGGTGATATTTACAACCGCTTATGACAAATATGCTGTGGAAGGGTTTCAGCTTCATGCCCTCGATTATTTGTTAAAGCCCATTAGTTTTGCAGTATTTACCAATTCGGTGACGCATGCCAAAGAATACTTCGATTTAGTTGAATCAAAACAGTCTGAATTACCAATAAATACGGAGGATAATTACCTGTTTGTTAAAGCCGATTACCAGATACACCGGATTGAATTTAATGATATCTTGTTTTTTGAAGGATTAAAGGATTATGTGAAGCTTTATATTGAGGGGGCCTCAAAATCGATCGTCTTTCATTCAACCATGAAACTTTTAGAAGAAAAATTGCCGTTAGATCGATTTATGCGTGTACACCGTTCCTTTATTGTTTCATTAAATAAAATAAAAACGATTGAGCGCGACCGGATTATATTTGGTGAAAAGCGCATTCCGATAAGTAAACAGTATAAGGCTGGCTTTGATGAGTTTGTGAAGAAGAAGTTTTTATAGAGTGGCGTTGGTGCGTCCTGGTGCATCACTACCGCTTCTATGGTTGTAAAACGGCTGAATACTTAGTTTTGGATATCGGTTTTATAGATGTGTTTCTCCGACCTTACTTGCTGTCCTAAATAAGAGGTGTATTATGCAGATTTAAAGGATATAACGGTATTTGTACAGGTGACGTTATCTTCGTTGAATTGCTTAAGTCTGGCTTTAGCGGATAAGAGTATGGTAAAACGGGGTGTTATACCATTCGGTTAAAATTCGAAAGAGGTGGATATTTGGTCTAGTGCTTATTTCTTTTAGTTAGTTGAAAGAATAAAATTTTTGTAGAATTTAATTCGTTTTCGATAGCATTTGATCATGCTAATTATAGCACATAGAAGGGCAGTTCTTGCATTTTTAAGGGGCAACATAATCAGCATCCCTTTTTTTAGGGATGTTGTTTTGAGCCAATCGCTCCATATATTATCATAAACACTCATCGAAAGTTAAACACAAAACCTTGAAGCTGAGCTACAGCGTTTTGTGTTATTTTAATTAGCGGCATGATTAAAGTCAGATTCCCTATTAATAGGGATTGTGAGGCTGATGCCTGCTCAATACCTTTGTGCTCTTCGAAAATGTGGATGATATAAAATTAAAGGACTTTGAGTAAGCAGTTGTTATTTGGGCATATTGTCTTTTTTTGGGTGATGATATTTTTAAGTCAATCGGTTATAGCACAAGAAAGGAGAGGAGGGGATTTAAGCGGAACTGTTGTTTCTTCTACAGGCGAAAGTCTCCCAGGCGTTACTTTATTACTTACGGAGTTGAATTATGGAACCGTAACGGATATTGATGGTGGATTTGAATTTAAAGATGTGGCTAAAGGCACTTATGTGTTGCAGGCAAGTTACATGGGGTTTGAAACCGTCCGGAAAACTGTGAGTATTACCAATGATCCATCAAAGATTAATATAGTGCTAGGGGAAACTAGCTACACTATGGATGATGTAGTTGTGACGGGAAAGTCGGCAACACGTCTCGTTTCCGAACAAGCCTATCAAGTGTCATCCGTTTCTGCCAGGGATTTATTTAACAGCACAGCTGATGCCAAAGTTGTTATGAATCGGATTTCCGGTGTAAGAATAAGAGAAGAGGGCGGATTGGGTTCTAATATGGATTTTACTCTTAATGGTTTTTCCGGTGATCAGGTGAAGTTTTTTATGGACGGAATTCCCATGGACAATTTCGGCGCTTCTCTGGGATTAAGCGATTTGCCAGTGAATATGATCGAGCGGGTTGATGTCTACAAGGGAGTTGTTCCTGTTTGGTTGGGTACAGATGCGCTGGGAGGGGCTGTCAATATAGTGACCAACCGAAAAAGTAATTATCTGGATGTTTCCTACTCTTACGGGTCGTTCAATACACACAGGGCTTCAGTTAACGGGGCTTATACGAACTCCAGGACTGGCTTTACTGTGAGAGGGAATGCTTTTTATAATTATTCAGACAATAATTATGATGTGCTGGCTGAAATTGTAGAAAACAACACGGTTGTAGATACCGCTGAAGTGGAACGTTTTCATGACCGATATCGTTCGGGGACTGTCAAATTTGAATCGGGGTACGTTAATAAACCCTGGGCTGATAATTTCCTTTTGGGTTTGGTTACCACAGCCAGTGATAAGGAGGTTCAGCATGGCGCCACTATGAGTACCGTTTATGGCGGGATTGTTCAGAACAGTCATTCCCTGATACCGACTTTGCGTTACAACAAAAAAAATCTGCTGGTTGGCGGATTGGATGTTAGTCTTTACAGTGCGCTCAATTTTAGTGAATCGCAGGTGGTTGATACCCTTAGCGGAGTAAGGTATAACTGGTTGGGTCAAAAGTCGGTTTCGCGGACAAGCGATGGACAAGTTTCTGATGATGGAGAATTTTTAAAGACCTTAAGTACCTTAAATGAAGATGAGTTCACCAGTCAGTTGAACGCCGGTTATGCCATTAGTGATCAAAGCTCAATGGCAGTTAATTATGCGGTAAATTATTTTAAGCGCAAGGCTTTTGATTTAGAGAATCCCGATAATATTGATAATAAATATCCAAAATCGCTTTTGAAGCAGGTGTTGGGATTGGCTTATAAGCTTGATGTTGGAAGCCGCTTGAGCACTACGCTTTTTGGTAAGTTTTTTTCCTTGCGTGCCACCACCTCTAAAGAGTTTGATTTCGCTTTGGAGACGCAGCGGGTAGAGGCGGTTGAAAGTTATAAGCAGGAATTTGGTTTTGGGTTGGCCTCAACATATAATTTATTGCCAGATTTTCAAGTCAAGGCTTCGTATGAAAGAACCAACCGGATGCCAATGCCGCTTGAGATTTTTGGCGATGGACTTTTTGTGGATGCCAATCCCGATTTGGGACCTGAACGAAGTCACAATGTAAACCTCGGTATCGAGTATCGGTATAATCAATATCCCAAACATCAATTAGAGGTGGGTAGTAGTTTTGTTTACCGCAAGGCCTCTGATTTGATTTACACAGTAGTTACCGTTTCGAGTCCCATGACGCATTACGACAACCTGAGTAGCACCAGAGTTTATGGGGTGGAAGGCAATATAAAGTACCAATGGAATAACAAGTTTCATGTGAGTGCCAATGTCACATATCAGGATATAACCGATCAGGCAGAGCGAGTTTATAATAACTCCTATACCGGCACCGGTTGGCAGAAAAATTATCACTATGGCTTTCGTTTACCCAATAAGCCTTACTTCTTTTGGAATGCCAATGCCGGGATGAGCGTAAAAGCACCAGGCATGTCTGGTGGAACTTTAAACGTCAACTATTTTCTTACTTATGTAGAGAGGTATTTTCTCACATGGGCAGAATTTGGATCCTCCAATGATAAATATGTCATTCCCCGGCAAATTTCTCATGGTTTGGAAATGGGTTATAGCTGGCAAAATGCCAGATATAACCTGTCGGTAGCGTGCGATAATTTGTTGGATGCCAGGTTGTATGATAAGTATTATCTTCAAAAGCCAGGTCGTTCATTTAGTATAAAATTGAGATATTCGCTCTAAAAAATAAGTGTAACAATTAAACTGAAATAAAATGAAAATATTTAAGAATATTCCTTTATTGCTTATAAGTAGTCTTCTGTTTGGCAGTAGTTTGTTTTTTACTTCGTGCAGCGATGATGATGATGACACGGATGAATATAAAGGAGACGATGCATTTGCGCTTTCACTGGCCTATCAGGGGACAGATGGTAATTTTACTTACTATACTGTAAAGTTTGAAGATGTTATGAGTGGAAGCCTTTCAGCTTTTGGGAAGGGCATTGACCAGCTTGGGTATTATACCTATAATCAGATTGGCGACAAAATTTACTGTATTGGAGGAATGGGTACCAATAACATCATCGGCTTAGAAAATGATGCCGATGGTAATTTGTACGAAACAGGAGGTATTTCTTCCTTTGATAACAGCCTTAGGGATGTTGTGGAAACCGAAGACGGAAACTTGTTGGGGGTTGAGATTTCCGCGGCATCTGATGTTGTGGTATTGCATATAATAGACCCCAACAGCCTTTCTGTTAGCTCTACCGTCAGCAGTGCTGTTTCTAATCTGAGCAGTGTTAGCGGTCCCTCGTTTTCAGGTATGGTTCAGAGTGGGCAATACGTTTACATTAGTTATTATATCAGCGATCCTGTTACGTATGCCACCAATTACACAGATGTTGCTCAGGTTGCTGTGTTTTCTTATCCAGATCTGGAATTTGTCAAAATCATTGAGGATGTACGTACCGGACCCATTGGAGGTTTTGGCACCAATTCAGGTTTGATTAAAGATGAATTGGGAAATGTATATGCCCTGTCTCATTCAAACCCTGCCAACGGTTTCAGTCAGTTTACCAAAGAAGCTGCGATATTGCGTATCAACAGCGGAGAAACCGAATTTGATCAGGAATATTTCTTCTCTTTTGATGAAGTTGCAGAAGGTAAAACGACAGCCCATTTGCTTTATCTTGGTGATGGAAAAGTATTAGCAGAAATGAATATGGCCGACAGAGATGAACAGTCTGTCTGGTCGGACAGCCCGCTTAAACCTGCCGTTTTAGATCTAAATGCCAAAACAATTAATTACATAAGCGATGTGCCCGAGCATTCAGGCATAGGCCGAAAGCTGGCTTCTGCTGCGCTGCATGATGGGAATTATGTTTATATGTGCATTCCGGAGGATGTTAGTATTTATGTTTATAGGATTGATCTACAGGATTATACTTCTGTCAAAGGAGCGGAAGTTGAAGCCAATTTTGTGGCCGGTTTTTTTAAACTTTAAATAGAGTCCCGTCTATAAAGTTCAACTTCTGCGTTGCGCTTGTCATAAAAACAGTCATTTACAAAAAGTAAACTCCTTGATTTTTATGACTTCGCAAGCCTTGAATTTGAACTTTATAGCCAAACTCACGAGTTTATGGACAGGCACAAAATAGTGCTTGCAAGAAAATTTCAACTTCTGCGTTCTGTTTGTCCTCAAAATGATCATATACATCAGTAACCTCCCATTTTGCTGACCTCGTGCGCTTTGAATTTGAATATTTCTTATCAAACACTTTAATTTTTTAGTGGAGACAAAAAGGTAAACATGGATAGGTATGGGTATTTGGAGAAGCAGAATTAAACCATTTATTAACTGGTTGCATTTATGGCTGGGGCTGTTCTCAGGACTGATTGTTTTCATCGTAAGCATTACAGGTGCTATTTCCGTGTTTGAACAGGAGATAAAAGATCTGACACAGCCATGGCGATTTGTAGAAGCGCGCGACCAACGCTTTGTTCCGCCCAGTCAGCTTCTTGATACCGCAGCGCTTTATGTACCGGGACAAGAAGCAACCGGCCTTACTTACGAAGATAAGGAAGGTGCCGCAGCAGTTGGCTTTTGGTTTAATGAAGGACCAAAAAGATTGTTCAGCGTCGTTTATCTGAATCCTTATACCGGTGAATTTATAAAGAAAAATAACCATTTTTCCGAAGGACAATTTGATTTTTTCCATTTTATAATGAATGGTCACCGCGCCCTATGGTTGCCGTATGCCATAGGGCGCCGCATTGTCGGCATTGGCTCACTTATTTTTCTGTTCCTGCTACTTTCCGGATTAATAATGTGGTGGCCCAAAACCTGGCGTAAGCCTCACCTTAAGGGGGCTTTTAAGGTAAAGTGGAAGAGTAATTTTAAACGCTTAAACCACGATCTGCATAATGTCCTGGGCTTTTATGTTTTGATCTTTGCCTTGGTTATTGTAGTTACGGGGCTGGTATGGAGTTTTGAGTGGTTTGGAGATGCCGTTTATTATGTGACATCAGGAGGTGAACGTAAAAGTGAACATATTCATCCTCATTCAGATGTTAAAAACAAGGATGCGCTTGATAATGACACCCTGCCAGCCATTGATCGCGCCTTTTATAAAGCATTAGAAGTAGAGCCAAATCCTCAGCGCATTTATATGACGCCCTTTCTCGCGGAAGATGATGCGTCTATCGAAATCGTGTTTTACAAGTACAAAGGGAAATTCTATAATCATAACACCTATTTCTTTGACCGCTATACCTTAGAGCCACTTAGAATAGAAGGCGACCGCTATGACGAAGCCAGTTTTGCACAACGCATGTCTGAGATGAATTACGATTTGCACACAGGGCGGATTTTGGGACTTCCAGGGAAAATTCTGGTTTTCCTGGTTAGTCTAGTCATCGCCAGTTTGCCAGTTACCGGCTTTTTTATCTGGTATCAAAAGGGGCAGACGAATAAGAAACAGCGGCAATCCATAATGAAACAGTTGAAATAGCTGGTATATACTGATGTTTCGTTTTGTGTGGTAGCTTGAGGTGACAGGTGTTGTCACCAATTTACATCAATATTTGTTTTTATAGCCTGAGTTGCTTCAAACGACTCAGGCTCTGTTGCTTTCTTGCTGACACTAGAGTCTCAGCAGACTTGTAAATGATTGTGATATATGTACTTTGCCTGGGCGCGTTTTCACATTAAACAAACTTGTCTGGTTTCTTTTTATGACGATATGTTACAGCAAATGGCTATTATTCGGCAAGCTCTCCAAAGTATAACTATTCTGTTCATACTGTTTACGCTTTTTAAAGCAAACATCATAACCTCATAATGTTTAATACAAATTAGAAATAATACATTTGCAAACACTATTGTCCGGTAAAAAATATATTTTCCATTTAAGTGCTCAAGCCGCACGGGCTTTTACTTTTTTTACTCATTGAAGTTTTTATTTCAAAGGTATTCGTGATCCGCTTCGCTCCACTACAGCAAAAAAAAGTAAACAAAAAATGCCGCCGCTGCAAGTAATTTCCTAAAAATCAATTTTATTGTCTAAAATCCGGGAACTCGCTTCGCTCAGACAGCCCGGATTTCTTTACGCCAATAAAATTGATTTTCTTAACGGAAATTCCTTGAGGCGGAAAGCAACCCCAATATCTCCTAAAATCTCTGGCTCGCACATTGGAGATGGGTTCTAATCATTTCTCTAATTTTTTACCGGACACCAATGATTTGCAAACAGCAGCTATGGCTGATTTTAACTTTTATTTTTATATTTTGCTGCGTGTTTTATTTGCTTAAAAAAACTTGAATCTTATGCAGGGAAAACTCTCAAATGCTACTTTTAGAAAATATAAATTCATATATCAGTTTTTAATTTCTATAAGGAAATAGCAGGGAATATCGAGAGCCTGATGCAGATTACAATTTAGATGAGTGGTCTTACTCTTGTATCATAAACAAAAGGAAGGTGAAATTGAATCAATATTTTGCGAAGACCAAATAAGTAAGTATGTTCAATGCATTTAAATATAATTTATTCTGTATTTTTTTCTTAAAAATGAGGTGAGGTACTCAAAAGACATTTAATAGATTATGCGAATTTTATTTGTTATTATATTTCTGATATTTATCTGGTTTCCTTCCGGTGCAATTGAGCTGATCCAAAATCCGTTAAGACAAAATTATACTTATCAAACATTTGAAAATTTGACATTGCCATTCGATGCCAATATCGTAAACACGATATGTCAGGATGAGCAAGGCCTTATGTGGTTTGGAACAAAGCGAGGACTGTTTAATTATAACGGTTATAACATACAAGGGTACATAAATGATAAAGCATCCGATGGCAATTCAATTCTGGCTATTACTCAAATAAATTCATGTTACCTGTGTATAGGCACAGACTATGGATTGCTATGGTTCAACCTCAAAACAGAGCAATACGGATCCCTTTATCCTGAACTGGAAATACTGAAAGCCATCAGGTCACTGGCCATTTTTGACAACAAGCTTTGGATAGGTACCCGAGACGACGGACTGTATTGTTATAATATGGATTCAGGAAAATTACAAAAGACCGTTTTGCCTGACAGTAATGAGACATTAATATACGCCTTAGAGCCTGCCGGAGATAAGCTGTTTGTTGGTTCTTATGAATCGTTGAGTTATTATGATACCCGGACACAGCAACGATACCAGATTGATTTTGGCGGCAATAAGCGGCTAATGGTTAATTCCTTGTTATGGGACAATGCCAATCAATGTATCTGGGTTGGTACAGAAGGTTTTCTTTTTAAGTACAACATAGAGAATGGGGCATTGGAATCTATGCCATCTCTTGAAGGGAATTCATTTAAGACTTTAGCCATCGATAATAAAGAGAATTTGTTGATAGGTACGGATATTGGGCTATATGTATATAGTCAAACGACAGGCAAATACAACCATATAGTGCATGATTCAAGGAATACTCAATCATTGTGTAACAATGTAATTTGGAATATTACCTGCGACCGAAAACAGAATATATGGCTGGCAACCGACCGGGGTCTATCGTTGGCCCAAGTCAATATTGGTTATCGTCTTATTCATTTGTCGGAAATAGTGCAAACAGGTAGCGGCAATTTGTTTACGCACCTGCATGTCGATTCGAAGGATGAATACTGGCTGGGGGGCGAAAACGGACTTATCCACATCAAAATACATGGGGCTAAATATCAGGTGAATTGGTTTCAGGCTAATGATATAACTTATCCATTGAACCATAGCCGCATCCGGTATATTTATGAAGACCGGGAACATGATATATGGATAGCCACCGACGGGAGCATAGCCCGTTACGACAGGCAACGCGACAAGTTCATTTATTACACCATACAGGATAAAACAGGAAAAAAGAATGCAAACTGGGCGTATGACATCTATCAGGATGAATATAACAGGCTTTGGGTCGCAACTTATTTGGGAGGATTATTCATTTAAGACAATTGACCTGGCAGATGCTTTTTATAGTCTAAATGGAATACCTACAACTGATAACACAGTCTGTGGATACTTCGATGATGGTTCAGCTGATTTATGGACACTGAATGAAGTACGTTATGCAAACCGTGATCCTCTTTTAAGGGCTACACTTTTCATCCCTGGTATGGCATGGGGAGAGAAGGGCTGGTATTATGGCGGGGCCGCAGCCTCCTATTCTACTCTTTATGTGATGAAATATTTCAACCCGGCGCTGAATTGGTCAACTTCCTGGGATTCCGGACAGGACTTTTATGTGATACGTTATGCAGAAGTTTTGCTGTCTTTAGCCGAAGCATACATTGAGAAGAATGAGGGTTTGGATAGGGCTGTATTCATGATAAATTCAGTCAGAGAACGTGTCGGAATGCCTTCGGTAGAAGAGGTAGAAGGCGCAGACCTTTCGCAAGCTGCGCTGCGTGACATTGTTCGCCACGAGCGTCAAGTAGAACTGGCTTTTGAAGGTTTGCGTTTGTTCGACCTATACCGTTGGGGGTTGTTGAAAGATGCGGTAGATCGGATTAATAATGAGGCGACAACTTTCAATTTTTGGTACGAATACCGTAATTACCGTGGCGAACAGGAATATTTTTGGCCGATACCTCAAACAGAAATAGATTCCAATTCACAATTGGAACAAAATAGTTTGTGGAAATAGCATTAATATATGTGGGGAGTTTTCTTCTTTTTAGCAAAAAACTCCCCGCTGCTTTAATTCAGATTATTAATATGAAACCAACAATGTACAATATGTCACTAACTATATTGTTATTATTATTCCTTTCTTGTGGAAACAGCGATAACGAAAAAATAACTCCATCGAATGTAAATCTCACCTTAACCCTTGGTGTTATAGACAGTCATTCTTCGGTGTCAGGGATAGTTCAGATATCAGGGAATGATATAGATGAAATTTCTGCCGAAAAGGGTGTGTGTTATTCTGTAACGAATAGTAATCCCACAATTAATGATGAAATAGCCCTAATATCCGAAAATAACAATATCGGTTCTTTCACTATTTCTTTATCCGGGTTGACTGAATTGACAACATATAATATACGTCCTTACCTAAAGGTTCATGATACTACGTATTATGGACGTAGTCAATCGTTCAGGACCTTAGGGAGTTCTGCCGATTATTATCCCGTGGGCAAAAATGAGCAGCCCCCTGTTTATGAGGGTTATACCCTAGTTTGGGCTGATGAATTTAATCTAGATGGAAAGCCGGGTAACGATTGGAGTTACGAAACGGGATTTGTCAGGAATGAAGAATTGCAGTGGTATCAGAGCGACAATGCAACCGTCAAAGGTGGGTGTCTTATTATCGAAGGGCGGAAGGAAAATGTATCTAATCCCAATTATGTTGCAGGAAGCGCAGATTGGAAGACAAACCGGGTGCAAGCTGAGTATACATCAAGTTGCGTAACGACACAGAGCAGCCACACATTTATGTACGGACGTTTTGAAATACGTGCTAAAATTCCGGTTGGACAGGGCGCCTGGCCGGCTATTTGGTTACTGGGCAATACCTGGGAATGGCCTATGAACGGGGAAATCGACATATTAGAATATTATATTAAGAATGGACAACCGTCAATTTTGGCTAACGCCTGCTGGAGTTCCAATAAAAGATGGACTGCCATATGGGATGAATCGGTAACACCCTTTACCTATTTTTCCGGCAAAGATCCGGATTGGAGCAATCAGTTTCACATTTGGAGAATGGACTGGAATAAAGACTGCATACGTATTTATCTGGATGAAGAGCTATTGAATGAAATAGATTTATCCCAGACAACAAATCAAGGTTTCGATAACAATTACGAGAATCCTTTCAATACTCAGTACGAAGGTTTTGGTGACTATATTTTGCTCAATCTGGCCATCGGCAGTAATGGTGGAACACCCGATAATAGTATTTTTCCGTTGAGATATTATGTTGATTATGTTCGTGTTTATCAGTACGATGTGCTCAAATAGAATGTATTGAAAATTTTAGATGAGATTATGTTATCAGGGGTCGGGAAGGGGCTATTTTTAAAATATGTCAACCGTGGTAAATTTGGCATTTATGATGATTTTAGTTTCATCTTTTACATTGTTGTATCATACAATTTTTCATAACCATTATTCATTATAGCTTGTGTTTATTGGGGTAAAAATCACAAACACGGACCATTAGAAAGCATTTGGCACAAATTAACCTGGATTAGAATAAATGATGATAAATAATAGTATTAAAGCCATTGTTTTTGACATGGATGGCGTGATAATTGACTCTGAGAATTTGTGGAAACAAGCAGAGAATGAGGTGTTTTCTTCAGTTGGTGTCAAGCTGACTGATGAATTTTGCGCCATAACAAAATCGATGACGACTACCGAAGTTACTAAATTTTGGTACAATCATTTTCCTTGGCAGGGAAAGAGTCTAAAAGAGATTGAAAAAGCAGTTATTAATCGTGTTGGAGAACTTATCAGCAAGAAAGGGAAACCTATATCGGGGATTAATGACTTTGTTAAGGGTTTAAAATCAATGGGATACAAAATAGGGTTAGCAACAAATTCGCCAGCTTGTTTGATCCCTGTTGTTTTGCAGAGGGTTGAACTTGAACACTATTTTGACGCTACAACGTCAGCCGAATTTGAAAAAATGGGAAAACCACACCCTTCTATTTATGAACGCATTGCAAAAAAGTTAGCAGTTGATCCCAATAACTGCGTCGTTATTGAAGACTCTGAATCTGGAATTACAGCAGCCAGGAAAGCTGGTATGAAGACGGTTTTAATTTCTAATAATTGTGAGTTTACGAATGCTGATAAACATGTAAATTCTTTTTTACAAATACGATTACATTAATGTATACGAGAATATATAAGGCCTTTAATTTACGGGGTCAGGGCACCATCAGTATACAGGCTCTTTCTTTTTTGTCAACCATTTTCTTTCCTGAAAAAAGCCTGCCAACAAATTGATAGCAGACTCTTATAATAAACAAATAACCCCAACGCTCAGCCCATGCGGCAAATTTCTATACTGAAATCATGTTGTGTGATTAACACTTCAGTTCAACTCAGATTTCCGGCCATGACGGCACAACAATATTGCGTTTTTCAATTAAACACGTCATTTCTCCACTTCAACAAGGATATTTTCCCCTTCCACTTAAAATAAACTATCCCTTCTTTCTCAGTTTCTATTTTTGCAAAAAACAGATGAAGAAAACATCTAAATCCAAAAGAAAATGAGAACAGTACTATTGTTTTTGACCATCGTTGGTCTTGTCTTGCTGACTGCCGGATGTGTCGATCATGTTGGGGAGCAAAAAAAGGAAATGCGATATGTGAAAGTGGCGAAGGTAACTACCCCCTCCTTTCTTGACGAACGATCATTTAATGCCACGATTGAAGAGAACCACCAGTCCTCTGTGGCTTTCAGGGTGGGTGGACAGATGGCGAGTATCTATTTCTCGGAGGGCGACTATATAGAGAAAGGTCAGGTACTGGCAGCGCTTGACAAACGGGATTTCAAAACGCGATTGCTTGCAGCTGAGGGCCAATACAAGCAGGCCAAAAGCGAATTTGAAAGATATTCTCAACTTCATAAACAGGGCAAATTTCCGCAGAATTCTTTGGACAAGCTGGAAGCCGGCTTTCTTGCTGCAAAAAGCAACTGGGAAAGTGCCAGCAATGCACTCCTTGACACGGAACTGAAAGCCCCCTTCTCGGGCTATATATACCAAAAATTCATTGACAACCACGAACCTGTGGCACCTGGTGAACCCGCACTAATCATCATTGATACCAATACGCTGGAGGTGAATTTTTCGGTTCCAGAAACAATTATCAATCAACTCCATGAAGGTCAGCAGGCCAAGGTTGTCATAAATCATAATACCAACGTAAAATATCCTGCAATCGTAAAATCGGTTGCTCATAAAGCAGGAGATGACGGGTTATTTAACGTACGATTAAAAATGCCGAATCCCGATCCCCAAAAAATAAAGCCCGGAATGACTGCAAAGGCCATTATTGATAATTCCTCTTCTGAACAGACAACAAACATTTCAATTCCTACCGAAGCGCTTTTTTTTCAGGAAAAAGAATCAAAGGTCTGGATTTTTAATCAGCAGACCAACAAGGTATCCAGTCGATCCGTTATCGCAGGTGAAATTATTGATGATGGCTGGGTTCGTATTCTCGGAGGGGTACATGAAAACGAAATGATTGTTATTGCGGGAGTTCACTCACTTATGGAAGGACAACAGGTGAAACCGCTTTCACAGAAGGTTTCACTTTAAAAAACAGTTACCGATGTTAGAGAAAATACTTGAAAAGAAATCACTACTCATCACCTTTTTCACCATACTGGTAATTGGAGGAATAAGTTCCTTCTCCGGGCTCAGCAAACTTGAAGATCCCGAAATTCCTGTAAAAGCAGCGGTGGTTATTACTCCCTACCCGGGGGCTTCTGCTGAAGAGGTAGATATGGAGGTAACCCATTTAATGGAAGAGGCCATCCAAAAACTCGAAAATATTGACAAAATTGAATCCCGTTCTATTCCAGGTATGTCGCAAATAACTGTCACCATGGAAGGAAAGGTTACTACAGAAGAATTACCCCAAATCTGGGATCATCTTCGAAGAAAAGTAAACGATGCCAGCTCAGGGTTACCTGCTGGCGCAAGCGCTCCTATCGTAAATGACGATTTTGGCGATGTGTATGGTATTTTTATGGCCGTTAGCAGCGACGGATATACTTATGAGGAGTTGGATGATTATACCGATTTTTTGAAACAGGAATTGTTAAAAGTAAAAGGAGTTAAACGAATAGAAGTTGTCGGTCAACAAAATGAAGTAGTTAATGTATCCTTTTCAGCAGAGGAATTTGCTCATCTCGGCATCAACCCTATGTCGATTATCCAAACCCTGAACGACGAAGCTGAAGTTGTTGATGCCGGAAGTGTGGTCTCGGGGACTGAGCGGCTGCGTATTAACGTGGGTCCCAAATTGTGTTCTTTGTCTGAGGTGGAAGAACTGAATATCTACACGAGTGATGGCCGAAGTTTCCGGCTGGGAGATATTGCCACCGTCTCAAAAGATTTTTACCGGCCCAAACAAAGCGGGTTGTCATTCAACTTAAGACCTGCACTGGGACTGGCTATATCCATGGAATCGGGCGATAATATCATCAAGCTGGGGGAACGTGTGGATTCGCGCTTGGCAGAGCTCACACCAGAAATACCAGTGGGCATTGAGGTTCATAAAATTTATGACCAACCCTCGAAGGTACAGGATTCAATTGGCGATTTCACCATCAATTTAATTGAATCGGTAGCTATTGTCATTATAGTGCTATTGATAGCAATGGGATTTCGGGCTGGACTTCTTATTGCCAGTAGTTTGATTTTTACTATTTTAAGTACTTTTATTGTCATGGGGTTTCTGAACATGAACCTCGATAAAGTATCATTGGCAGCTATCATTATTGCCATGGGTATGTTGGTCGATAATGCCATTGTGGTAGTAGATGGAATACTTGCTGATATGCAAAAAGGCATCGAACGTCACAAAGCTTTTGTCCAGGCAGCCAAACAAAATGCCTTTCCTTTGCTGGGTGCTACCCTCATTGCTATTTTGGCATTTATGCCAATGGCATTTAACACCACCGCGGCCGGAGAGTTTATGAAACCCCTCTTCTATGTTCTGGCAATATCTCTTACCATGAGTTGGATACTGGCCATGGTTCAGGCTCCTTTTATGGCTTCATTGTTTTATAAAAACGGGAAAAGAAAGAAAAAGGTAGGACGAAGTGAGGAAGATGGAGAAGAAATTTATTCCAGTGGGTTTTATGGCATTTTCAAAAAAATAATCAGCTTAGCCCTTTGGCACAAATCATTGGTATCCATTTTAACGGTAATCCTTCTTATACTCTCTTTTTGGGCTTTCCGTTTTATCAATAAAGACTTTTTTCCTGTTTCGAATTATAACCAGTTTATGGTAGAATATAATCTGCCGGATGGCAGTGATATTTACCAGGTAGAACAAGACCTTGAATCTATTCAGAAAAGTTTACTTCAGTTTAAGGAGGTCACGAAAGTGACGACTGCTTTGGGTAGTTCCCCTGTGCGCTATACGCTGGCACGCCCCATGAACAGCTTTAGTCCGGGCTACGGAGAGTTAATCGTCGAAACAAATACTTTTGAAGAAACGATGGATATTATGCCCAGAATAGAAGCCGAATTCTCCAAAGAATTTCCCAATTCAACCATTCGTTGCCGACAGTATTCGGCCATTGGTGGAGCATATAAAATTCAGGCTGTGTTTTCCGGCCCAGACCCGAAAGTTTTGAAGAATCTGGCTGAGAACGCCAAGGAAATAATGAACAATGAGCCTACGGCTGTTTTCGTAAACGACAACTGGGGCAATCAGACAAAAAATCTGATTCCGGTTTATGCGCCCGAAAAAGCCAGACCCTTAAATATTAGCCGAAAATCAATGGCCTCGGCATTGGCTATTGCTTCAGAAGGCATGCCCGTGGGGGCCTGCTATGACGAAGATACGCAGCTTCCCATCATACTGAAATTAGATCCTTCGCTGGCAGATAATCCCGCAAATTTGGCATCGGTTCCGGTATGGGGTAATTATTCACAAAGTAGTGTTCCAATGGCGCAGATTACCGATTCATTAAGCATGAAAGGATCCCATTTTTTGATAGGAAGATATGACGGGATCAGGGCTATTAAGGCACAATGTGACCCCATAAGAGGAATGACAACTCCTGAGGTAATGGAAAAAATAAGACCTAAAGTTGAAGCTTTAGATTTGCCTGAAGGATATACCCTTGAATGGCATGGCGAAATAAAAGACAATAAAACAGCCAATAAAGCCCTTATGGAAAATCTACCACTTGCTCTATTGCTGATGATTCTTATCACCATTGCTTTGTTTAACAATTTCAGGCAACCTTCTATCATATTTCTTATCGTACCACTGGCTTTTATCGGCATTATAGCAGGATTTCTCATTACCAGGCTCAACTTTGGATTCGTAGCCATTATTGGCGGATTAGGATTAATTGGAATGATGATTAAGAATTCGGTGGTATTGCTTGATCAGATAAATATTGACATCAATAGTGGCAAAGACAAACTGGATGCTATACTCGGAGCCACCGTTTCGCGAGTGCGTCCTGTCACGATGGCTTCACTTACCACCATTTTGGGAATGTTTCCTCTTTTATTTGATGAAATGTTCCAGGGAATGGCTGTTTCCATTATGTTCGGATTGCTCTTTGGAACTGTCATAACGTTGGTTATTGTGCCTGTGCTGTACGCAGTTTTTTACAAGGTGGACACCCGGGGCATTGTACATCACGATGATTTACCAAAAAAAATAAATTAAAACTATGCTGAAAAAAGTATTATATATTGTTCTGATTTGTCTGTTTCCTTTTGCCGCAATCTCACAAACTCCAGTTACACTGCATGAGTGCAGGAAAGAGGCACTCACCAACAATACAAAGGTTCGAACCTCTCTTTTGCAGGTTCAGAGGGCCGCAGCGGCAAAAAAAGAAGCCACCACAGCTTATTTCCCGGCCATTGATGGGAATGCCAATGCCATTTTTATTCCCGATCTGGAGGAATTGAGACAATTTGGTATCGACAAAGATAATTTACAACTATATCAGGCGCAACTATCAGCTCAACAGCCAATTTATGCAGGAGGAAAAATTCGGTTAGCCAATCAAATGGCTGGTAAAGGCGTGCAAATGGCAGAAAAAGCCAGTGAAAAGCAACAAGCGGACATTATTTTGGAAACGGATGAAGCTTACTGGCAACTTTTTTCGATGCAGGAACAGCAGAAAGTTGTAACGCGATTTACCGAAGCTCTCGACTCCCTCGAAGAGCAACTTCGGGCCAGCTATGACCTTGGAATTGTCCCTAAAAGTGAGCTTCTGAAAGTTACAGTTCGCAAGAATGAAGCAGAAATGACAGCCCTCGAGGTTAATAATGCGGTTCGCTTATTGCAAATGAATCTGGCACACATTATTGGACGACCTGTTGACGAAGAACTGTTAGTCACCACTAATCCTGATGCAAACCAGAAAAATAATCTTTTACCTGATGCCAGCGAAATATCTGGAGGGATAATTAGTCGGCCGGAAATAAGTATTCTGGAAAATCAGGTACAAATAAAAAATCTTGAGAAAAAAGTAACCAGAGCTGATTACCTTCCGCAACTGGGTGCACAAGTGAGTTATGGTTACCTTGAAGCACCCGGCATCGCATCCGGATCCTGGAATCTTAATGCAGTTGCCCAACTTTCGGTTCCGATTTTTCACTGGCAGGAGAAGAAACACAAAATGCAGCAAGCTGAGATTAACGAACAAATGGCTATATTAGAACTGGGAAACACCCGGGAATTAATCAGTCTGGAAATCAGTCAGTCCAGACTAAAACTGGAGGAAGGCCAGAAAAAAATTCAGTTGGCAAATAAATCAAAGGAAGAAGCTTCTGAGACTTTGTCTGAGGTGGAAATCAGTTATAATGCCGGATTGAACACTATTACCGACTTGTTAAATGCGAGAGTAGCCCACCAGCGTTCGGAAGCGTCTCTGGTAAAGGCCTGCACCGACTACGAGGTTCTTAAAACAAAATGGCTCAAGGCGATTGGACAACTAAACGCCGGTCAACAAATTCAGGATGACGATGAGAAATTTTAAACAATTACATCAGTATTATTCCGATAACAGGCGATTGCCACATAAAATCGGATTCTTTAGTCGAATTGTAGCAGAGATATTTATGTCTCTGCTATTCATTTTTACAATAACATCTGTCGTTAAAGATGAGTCGTTGCATACCTTAGATTTTAAAGGCGTTTTTTTTTCGGTAATTGTTTTTGTTTTTCTAAGCGAGGGTATTTTTGGTTTTGATTTTCTGTTGGGCAAAAGATACTCCTGGCATGAAGCACTGGTTAAAAGATTGGTATCACTTCTTTTAATTGCTTTATTATGGCTAATAATAGTAGGGATTACAACAAGTTTTGTACGTCCTTTTTTTATTCCCGATGAACGACTCAAAGACCCGGATTCCTTTGCGTTGGGTATTACCATTCTCGTTTTATTTGTCATTATTTATGTGTCCGGATTGGTAGCCAGCAATTACCACAATTCGCTTAAATATTTTATTCTGGAAAATGAGAAGCTGCGACAGGAGAAACTAAGATTGGATTATTTTGCCCTGCAGGATCAGTTGAATCCACATTTTTTATTCAATAACCTGAGTACCTTGATGGCTATTATACCTGAGAATCCGGACAAAGCACTCACGTTTACCGAGAAATTTACGGACGTTTATCGTTATGTACTAAAGAGTACAAATTCCCGGCTTATCCCACTGGAGGAGGAGCTGGAGTTCATTCGCGCCTATATTACGCTTCATAAGGGACGTCTGGCCGAAGGTTTTATCTGCAACATTAATATTGCAAAAGACCAACTGAATAAGCTTTTGCCTCCCCTGAGTTTACAGTACCTGGTAGAAAATGCCATTAAACACAATCTGGCCACCGAGGCCCGTCCTTTAAAACTGGATATTTATGCTCAAAATAACCGATTGGTCGTTTCTAATAATTTTCAACCCAGGAATTCGACCTATTCCACCAATACCGGCTTGACCAACCTCAAGAAACGATACAAGTATTTAGGACTTCAAGGCAGTGTGGAAGTTATTAATACCAACGAAAAATTTAGTGTTTCTATCCCATTAATTCAAAACAGCGATCATGAAGAACTATAAAGCGCTTATTGTAGAAGACGAGCCTCTGTTGTCCAGGGCCCTTAGAAAGCAGATCGAAAACCTGCGTCCAGGCATCATAATAGATGACGAATTAAGAACTGTGGAGGATACCGTTAAATGGTTAAAAGTCAATCCGGAGCCGGCACTCATCTTTATGGATATTCAGCTGGCCGATGGCGTCTGTTTCTCAATTTTCGACCAGGCCGATGTCTCCAATAAGGCCATTGTTTTCACCACTGCCTACAACGAATATGCCATCGAAGCATTCGATACCAACAGTATTGCTTATTTGTTGAAACCCATTAAAACGGAAGAATTGAGGGGAGTCTTTACAAAGCTGGAAAAAGTGACGCAGTTAGTGGAATCCCATTTATCCTCGCCTTCAAGGATCGATTATTTCCGACTGGCCGAAGAAATCACCAGACAGCAAAACAGATTCCGTAAGCGCTTGCTGGTGGCCAAAGCCGATTCATACAAGCAAATTTCGGTGGATGACATAGCCTATTTTATGGTAGAAAATAAGATGACAATGGCTATCACCTTCCATAACCGGCGACACATTCTCGATTGGACGCTTGCCGAACTGGAGGAGGACCTGAATCCGGATGAATTTTTGCGTATGAACCGACAATTTATCGTCAATCTTAATGCCATCGACCGGGTGGAAAATTATTTCAACAGTAAATTGATTATAAAGTTCATTCCCGGGCTCGAGACTCCGGAGCGGATTGTCGTGAGCCGCGAAAGAGCTAACATAGTTAAGTGTTGGCTGGATCGATAGGATTCTATTTCAGCTAAACCTCCGAAATTGAAGTTTCAATTTCTCATTTTGCTGGTTCATTTTATTTTACAGGCAGAAAACTTCACAGCGCTTTACCTTTGCATTTCGGTTTATGGATTTGTTGCATAAACTGCAATAATCTTTTTTAAATAAGGGAAAGCAACGCTGTGAAATTACAAAACTCAACATACCGAACAACACTGATTACCGGGATCGGTATTTTTACGATCCTGTCCCTCTGCCTGTTACCCCGCCTGAGCATTAACCCATCATTCGATGGTTACATCCCCGAAAATATCAATAACAGAGCTTTTCTGCACCAACTGGACAGTATTTTTGGAGGCAATGAAAAGCTCCTGGTGATTCAATACAATGACGAAGGTATTTTAACTCCCGAAAGCTTTTCCAGAACACGGCAACTTGCAAAAAAGCTGCAGAAAATTGATGGCGTTGAGTATACTTTCTCTTTGAATGATGTTATTGAATTTCGGGAAGAAGACGGTTTCACCGAGATTCACACACTCCTTTCCAATATTCCGGATAAGCCTTCAGAGCTCGACTCACTGAAACAGAAGATTGCCGGAAACCCCTTGGCCGGGTATCTTATAAGTGATGATTTTACCACCTCTGCTATTATTCTTACCAAATCAGACAATACCGATGATCAGACTCTAATTGCTGAAATCAATGGCGTCATTGGGCAAATTCCAGGCAATGATGAAATTTATATTGGTGGTCTGGCTTACATCAGAAGTTCCGTTAAAAATTATATTAAAAAGGATCTTATTACGTTAATGCCGGTAGCTCTGTTGGTAATGATTGTAATGCTCTTTCTTTTTTTTAGAGAGTGGAAGGGTGTCCTTTTGCCTTTTCTGGTAGTCCTGTTATCCATTATTTTGACATTTGGACTTATGGCCGTTTTCTCGTGGGAGATTTCGTTGGTTTCGGTACTTCTGCCCATCATGCTGATTGCCATTGCCAACGACTATGGCATTCACCTCATCAATTTATACCAGGAAGAATCTTTTAAAAACAGACAGGAGTCCTCCTCTGCGATTGCCCAAAAAATATTTAGAGAACTCAAACGCCCTATCACAATTACAGGACTGACAACTATTGGTGGTATGCTGGGACTCCTGTCGCATCAGATGGCCCCCGCAGCTCAGTTGGGAGTGCTCGCTTCGGCAGGTATCGGCATTGCGCTGATATTGAGTCTATACCTTATTCCGGTTCTTCTTACATTTTATAAAAATACCCCAAAGGCGCCTGCCTTTGATCCAGATTCCAAAAGTTTCTTAAACGAAACTCTTCATCTTTTCGCCAGAGGGGTCAATAAATATCCTAAAATCATCGTCACCACCTTTTTGGTAATTTCGTTGAGCAGTATATGCGGACTTTTTCTGCTGAAGGTGGACACCAATGTGGAAGGTTATTTTACCGGCGACTCAACAGTTCACTCCAGTATAGAACTTACCAATAAAAAACTGGGAGGTTCGCAATATGTCTCTCTTTTATTTTCAGGTAATATTCTCGAGCCCGAAGTGCTTCGTCGCATGGATAGATATACAGCACAAATAAGGCAATTGCCTCAGGCAGGTAACATCATTTCTCCTGTCACCCTTTTCAGAGAGTTGAGCAAAGGTTTGTATTCGGTTGGTGAATCGGGATATGACGATCTCCCTCAAACCCGTTCGGAAGCGGTGCAATACCTGGAAGTTGCATCGATGGCTGGCTTTGACAAACAGATCGCTCAATTAATAGATCAGAATCGTGTAAATACCAGAATTCTGGTCAGCCTTACTGATGGCAGTAACGAAACAGGAAAAGAACTCTTAACTGAATTAAATAATATTGCGGGGAAGGATCCCCTGCTAATAGGCATTGCCGGCGCCGGTTTATCCAAAATTCAGATAGCCGACATGGTCATCCGGGGCCAGATTACCTCGTTGGTACTGGCGTTTTTTATCATCTTCATTCTTTTGTCATTAATATTTAAATCATTCGTAGCTGGCATAAAAGGAAGCTTACCGCTTCTTTTCTCAACCCTTTTACTGTTTGGACTGATGGGCTTTGCCCGAATACCACTGGATATTGTTACCGCCTTGCTCTCTTCCATAATGATTGGTGTTGGAATTGATTACACCATACACTTTCTGTGGAGATACAAGGCAGAATACGCAGCACGTGGCAGCACTGATGCAGCCATTTCAGCAACACTAATAACAACCGGAAGAGGCATCATATTTAATGCATTATCAGTCATTGTCGGCTTTGCTGTATTGGCCTTCTCAGTATTTGCCCCGCTCCGTTTTTTCGGATTTCTGGTAGTCATTTCAATATTTGCTTGTCTGATGTGTGCATTATTACTTGTACCTGCTATTGTCACCTTAACCCGGCCAAAATTTCTTGAGCTCTGATCGAATAAATAACTGATAATAGATTAATTATGTCAATAATAATACTCTTTGTTTGTCTGATGGGAATAATTAATCCTTCAAACGCAGAAAAAAAAAACACTGCAACTGCTTTAGAAAGCGCAGTGAAAAAGCTGGCGCTAAATGACGTGCAGGCACAGATGACTTTGGAGATTACGGATGCTGGTGGCAACAATATTTTACGCAAATTAAATGTTTCTTTTGCGCGCTTTGAGGGAACAAGAAAGGTAATGATAGAAATTACTGGGCCGGAAGATTTGCAGGGAACCCGAATTTTAACAACCCATTTCTCCAACAATAGCCAGAAAAGTACCATTGAAGTTTATTTGCCTTCTACAGGGAAAATCAAAAAGTTCAGAGCCAATAATCACTGTTTAAAAATTCCGGGTTGTGAAATTCCGATGAATCATTTTAGCAGCTCTGCTTTTGATGGCTACATCATTTCTGAAGAAGAAAAGGACACCCTGAATGGCAGGGAAGTGCAGAAAATAAAACTTCAGCTTCCGGGGAATCCTGGATGTATGGTGGTTTATCTTGATGTCCGGGCTGAATTGTTGTATCAGGTCAGATCTTATGATAGCAACGGCATTCTTACGTCAAATACTGAATTCACAGACTACAGGCACCCCGGGTCTTTTGAAAAGGGAACCTATTTCCCATACAAAATGAATGTGTATAATCCAGTCAGTGGACAAAGGTCTAATCTGACTATAAAAAAACTAAATCACCTGATTCAAATCAGAGATTCTGATTTCGAATTGGCAAACAAATCTAATGCAGAAAAATGATATTCACCTCATCTATAGAACCGATATACTACATACTGCCCTTGATCGGATTACTAGTTGGCCTGTTTGGTACTATTTTGGGTGGTGGTGGCGGTTTTTTCTTTTTGCCGGTGCTGACCCTGATCATTGGGGCCCCGACTCAGACGGCCGTCATTACTTCTCTGGTGGCTACGTTGCCAATATGTCTCGTGGGAGCTGCCATGCATTACAAAAAGGCCAACATGGATATTCGAATAGGTTTGGTATTTGCAATAACTGGAATCATTGGTGCATTTGCAGGTGCAGCCCTTGCTAATTTAATAACTCCCGGATTGCTCAAAACGGTTTTTGGGTTATACGCAGTTGTCATGGGGGGAATGATGCTTTTGAATGCAAAACAGCTCCAGCCTAATAAAAGGAGCAGATTCAATAACAAAAAATTAAATTCGGTAAACACTTTAAAGAAAACAGCTTTCGGTTTCTTGGCTGGTATGATAACGGGCATCTTCGGGACCAGTGGAACTGCCCCGGTGCTGGCGGGTTTGTTTTCTGCCAACCTCCCTGTAAAAATGGTAATAGGAACCTCCCTTTTTGTGCTGGTAGCCAACACTTCTTTCGCCGTTGTAGCACATCTTTTAATGGGACAAATAGACCTGACTCTGGTGGCACTCCTGACTGCCGGTTCAATACCGGGAGCTTTACTGGGGCCTGCAATTGTATCCCAAATCAAAACAGATAATTCAGAAAGTTCAATAAAGTATGTCTATGCGGCTGCTATGGCACTCATTGGCATTTTAATGATAATCGCATGATAAAATTGATATACATCATCATTTTAAGCTATTTCCTGACAGGAGGTATAGGTTTCTATTTCATCAATAGGCATAAATCGTCACAGATTGCCCGAAAGAGTTATACCAAGTTTGGTGTCTATTTCATCATCATCAATCTACTCTTTTTCTCCATTGTTATAAACCCCGTTTTTTTCAAATACATCACCATTGTAATTGTTGGTGGTGGAATGATTGAACTTTTTTCCCTTCACCGGTCGGCAGGTTATAAAAATAAAGGCATATTTCGAATCTCTTTACTGATTTTCATTGTCTTGTCTTACGGCCTTTTCTCCTTTAGTCAGCTCAATAAAGAACTGATTCTGTTTTCTTTTCTTATTCTTTCCATTTTCGACAGTTTTAGTCAAATCACCGGACAGCTATGGGGGCGCAAGAAAATATTGCCAGAAATTAGTCCTAATAAAACTTTTGGTGGTCTTATGGGGGGAAGTTTGGTGGCGCTCTTCAGCGCCATACTTCTGCGCAACCTTTTTCTGGGTTCTGTGACTGAATTACTGATCATTGCCTTCGGCATCATTGCCTTCGCCTTTGCCGGTGATTTGGCGGCATCATGGTACAAGAGGGTATTTCACGCCAAGGATTTCAGCAATTTTATTCCCGGACACGGGGGATTGATGGATCGATTTGACAGTCTTCTGGCCGGTGGGGCATGGGTCGGACTTTGTGCGTGGATCTTAAACATTTGAAAAATAGTATTTACATGAAACGACCATGATAAAGGAATGCTCACATAGGGGGATGACTATTTTCATGGGAGTTCCGTGTGACCTTAAAATACAAATTATAAACACATGAAACGAGCCATGATAAAGGAATTAGTTTCGCTGATCTTTGATTCTCACATAGGGGGATGATTATTTTCATGGGAGTTCCATGTGACCTTAAAATACAAATTATAAACACATGAATAATATAATTGCAATTTCGGTTATTTATTTAATAGGAATAGCCGTTTTACTGGCTTTCAATGAAATAAATTACCGACGACTGAAGATCAAAGGAGAAATCACCCGTAAATTTGCGCATTTTTCAGCCACTTTGGCTACCGTGCCCTTTCCATATATATTTCCGTCACATTGGTATGTTCTTATTCTGGCGTTTCTGTTTTTTTTGGCACTAGCCATCACACAATACCGCAAGCAGCTTAAGTCCATTCACGACATCAGCCGCAAATCCATGGGCAGTTACCTTTTGCCATTATCCATTTATCTGACCTTTCTGACCTCGTGTTTGCTGGGAAACAAACTTTTATTCATCCTGCCCATGCTGATTTTGGCAATATGCGACCCTATGGCTGCCATTCTTGGCATTAACATAAAAAAATACAACGGAAGGATAACGCTTGGCAAACACAAGTTTAATAAGACCTGGCTGGGCACCGCAGCCTTTTTTATTACCAGCTTTATAATAGCAATGCTTGCGTTGTGGTTACACCGCGATGTTTTTGATTTCAAAACATACTGGCTTGGGTTGTTGGTTGCCACGGCAGGAACTCTGGGCGAATTGATTAGCTGGCGAGGTTCAGATAACCTCTCTATCCCGATGACTGTAGTATTTGTATTAGTAACTTTTTTGTAACAGATAAAACAATAGCATGAAGCGAGTAATAATTAATGGAGCTAACGGTTATGTCGCCTCCAATTTCATAAATGAACTTTTGAAACAAGATTACTCAGTTGTGGCTCTTGTTCGAGGAAACGTTAATTCTTCAGCCGAAAATAGGGTAATTCAGGCTTTAAACCTTATTAATAACGGAGATATTCCGTTCCTCGACAAGCTTACGATTGTGGATTATTCTCTTCTTGATGATAACTTTGGTCTTTCCAGAAACCTGCTTCAGGAGTTATTCAGTAAAGATGTAGATTATTTTCATTTTGCCGCAAGCCTGAAATACAACCGGAAATCAAAGGACGAATTGCTTGCTGTTAATGTTAAAGGAGTGGAAAATTCTGTCAACCTGTTTTCTGATTTTGCTTCGGTTTATTCCCGGTTCTTCTTTGTGGGTACCGCCTATTCATGCGGAAAAATCAAAGAAGTGTTTGAAGAAAAATTTTACCCAGACCAGGATGTTTCTGCTTTTCGAAATTACTACGAGTGGTCCAAAAGACTGGCTGAAAACGTAGTAAAACGCAACATCGACAACAACGGCCTTCATGGACATGTCATCCGTTTGTCCCAGGTCGCAGGAGACAACAGGACAGGTGTTACTAAAACGGATTACGGTATTTTTGATTTTTCAAAAAGGGTGCACAACCTGGCCAGTCGATACCCCGAAAGTAGCGTTAGAGCGAAAATTTCGCCTGAGGGAACACAAAATCTGATTCCCATCAATGTGGTTGTTAATTACCTCCTTCAAACAGTCGCTGCACCGAAGGTGCCAATGGTAATGAATTTTGTGGCGAGTGAACCAGTCAAAAACAGCTACATCATCAATAGTCTGAAAAAATTGATGCCACTGAATATTATCCCTGTTCCGGAACTCGGGCATTCACAAATGAACTCCCTTGAAAGATTAATGGCGGTTGGCATGTCATTTACCGGCAACTATTCCAATATTAATATTCAGTTTAACACTTCAAAACGTGATGAGGTAATTACCCCTGTAGACGACTGCATGGATGAGCAAACCGTTTACCGGATGCTTGCCTATTTTATCGAAAACAGTTTTAAGAAAACTCGAAATAGAGAAACACTCCTGATTGGAAACGAGTAGTTTAATAAATTATAAGATTAGTTCGGTAATAAACGCAAAAATAATTGAAACAATGAAGCAACTAACTATTAACGGAGAAAAGGTCATAAATGTCCCCAACCTGCTCAGTTTTTACAGATTACTGGTATTCCCGGTTATACTTTATATGGCGCTTACGGGCAAAGAAGAAACTTTTGTTATTCTTCTTTGCATCAGTCTGGTAAGCGATATCCTCGACGGTAATATTGCCCGTTTCTTTAAGCTGCAAACCAACTTTGGCGCAGCACTCGATAATCTGGCAGATATTGTTACCTACGCAATGGCTCTGACGGGCTTATTCATTTTTAAATGGGACGTAATTGAACCTCACGGCTGGATCTTGTTTCTGTTTCTGGAAGTCTTTATTCTCAGTTACATCGTCTCTTTTTTACGATTCGGGAAAATTCCGGGGCTTCACCTCTATTCTGCCGTTTCTGCAGGTTATCTTCAGGGAATATTTTTTTTCGTATTGTTTGTTTTTGGGTTTTGGCCCTGGTTCTATTATCTGGCTATTGGCTGGGGAACCATTGCTTACATCGAAAAAATATTAGTCCTCTTTAAGCTGGACGACATTAAAATTGGAGTAAAAGGTCTGTACTGGTTATTAAAAAATGATCGGAATAGTTAATGGTCGAAATGTATTATAAAATATTTAGGACTACTGCGCTTCTCTGGTTTATTGGGGTGCTGCTTAATGCTCAACAACTGTCTGGTGTAGTTTTGGATAAAGAGACCCGGGAACCCATCCCTTTTGCAAATATTTCTGTGAAAGGAACGCTTCAGGGTACAACGGCCGATATCAACGGTTTTTTTACATTGCCGCTCCCTCAGCAGGATACCCTGTTGTTTTCGTCAGTAGGTTATTATCCCGATCAGAAGATGCTTAGTGAACTTCCAAAGAGTCGTCTGACAATTTTTCTGCGCCAAAATATGCAATATATTGATGAGGTTACTGCAAAACCTGAAATTGAACGTGCAGTCGTCCTATTCAGACAATTTCAAAAGAAAAAAGAATTTAATAAGCAACAACTTCAGAACATAGATAATTACAAAATATTATCAACTACTAATGTTTATATCGCCGTTGACACTGCCTCTAATATTCCCGGGCTTATTGATAACTTTAAAGAACTTACGATCAGTGGCGACGATGAAAATATCCGTTTTACACCAGTGTATCTTGCTGAAAATGCAGAACTCATAAACGGCGATTCCGTGCAAATCGTATATCATAAGAAAGATGGTATTTTTCCTAGAATAAACCAGGCCATCGAAACCTATGTTCTTCGAAACGTGGTAGTAAATCTGAATTTTTATGACGAGCACATTAATATTCTGAACAGGTCTTTTTTGTCTCCTCTGGCAGAGAATGCTTTATCACGCTATAATCTCTATCTCAATGACAGTACCGTAGTACAAGGTTCCAAAAGTTTTCATTTTTCCTTTGCGCCTAAAAATAGATTAGATCAACTATTTTCGGGAAGTTTTAGCGTGGAAGATAAAAGTTTTGCTCTTACGAGCATGGAGGTTCATATCCCGAAGGAGGCAAACTTAAATTTTGTTAAAGGATTCCGGGGCCGCGTTACATTTCAAAAGACACCCGACGGTCAATGGTTTTACCAGGAACAGGATGTCCGTATTAACATGTCGCTGGAAATGGATGATAAAACCGATTCACTTTATAGCTCACAGAAAGTTGATGATATTTCCGGAGGAAATTGGATTGTAAACAAACTGACGCAGTATGCCCTCACGGATGATCAGAACTCACAGGAAACCAAATCCTGGGCCGAGAGTCCTGAATTTGCAGGAAGTTCGACAAGAGCTGCAGACTATTACGCGGTGGAAAAACTGAAAGACCAGAAGCTGATAAAGGGAGTGGATGCCATTGGAGGGCTTGCACTTACAGGTTACCTCAATGGCGGGAAAATTGACATCGGTCCCATGTTTACCATCTACAGCACCAACGCCATAGAAGGGCATCGGTTTACGATGCCGCTTCGCACCAGCGAGAAATTCTCAAAACATTTTTCCATCGGCGGTTTTCTGGGAATGGGGACTAAAAGTAAGGAATTGAAATATGGCGGCAATATCATAGTTCAGCCATTGGAGTCTGATAAATTTATTTTTCGAGTCAACTATTCCGACGATTATACCCTTGTTTCTCACGATAAATTTCATCGCTTTGTAAAAAATAATCCGAACCCCAAAGGAAACGGGAATCTCATTGCAGCGCTTACATCCATCGAGAAGGACCCGTACCTTAAAGAAGAAAAAAGTATGGATTTTCGTTTGGAATACAATGTAAACGACAATTATCAGCTGGAATTTGCTCCTTACTACCTTCATAGTACTCAAACTTCCGCGGTCACTTTCTCACGCGACGATGCAGTATTTAAAACTTATGAAAACTATGGGTTGCTGATGAATCTGAGGATCGTTTCCGGACAACACTACGATAAATTTTATTTCGACCGGATTTATTATCTTGATCCCATTCCGGTCATCAATATGAGCTGGGACATCGGTCAAACCCTGTTGCCCGGAGAAAAAATGAAAGACAGTGGATGGTATTCTCATTTACACGCATCCATCAAAGGGCGTCTGAACATGGGGCAAGTTTTTATGGAATATATGCTTAATGGCGGATGGCTTTGCGGAGATGCGCCCTACGACTTGCTTGATCAGCCTGCAGGTAGCATGTCTCTGGGGTTTGCAAAATATCAGTTTAATCTCTTGCACCATGCTGCTTTTGCTCATAACCTTTATGCCAATACCCATTTCCATCTCAATGGGGGTGGTATTCTGCTTAACAGGGTGCCACTTGTTAAAAAATTAAAGTTACGTGAAATTGTCTCGTTTAAGGGACATTATGGAACGCTAAACTCTGATTACAAAGGTGTATTTGATCTGCCTGCCTACTATTCCACCGACGATGCCGCGCCGTATGCCGAATTGGGACTGGGCCTTACTAATATTTTTAAGTTTATGAGAGTAGAATATGTCCGGCTGATTGGGAACCAGTATCTTCATAGTGGTTTTACCGACAAACATGGTATTCGCATAAGAGCAGAGATGAGTTTTTAATTCAACAAAAGGAGTGTGAGGCCAAAGGTTTTATTACTATTGTTTATCTTTCATTGTGCCAAGTGAAATTACAGTACATGAATTTTCAATAACGTATTAATTCACCGGCCCTTGAATTTGTAATATTTGTCGAATTGTAATCAGTGTTTTTCGCGGAATATGAATAGTTTCCTTTATTTATAGAATTTATGGCTCAATTCAGGTTGAGTTTATTTGCAGACACGACAACCCTCCAACTGAAAAAAGCGTTTTTATGAACTTCTGATACCAATTAACGAACCGGGTCAAAAAAAGCAACACCCCACACAAACAGTCAATGATAAATTTGGTATTGGTATACGGGTTTTTAAAATAGAAAAGGCCGTCAACATCTGACAGCCTTTTCTATTTTAATATTCATCTTCGTTAAAGAAGAAATCATCTTTACTGGGATAATCCGGCCAGATATCTTCAATACTTTCATAAATTTCACCTTCATCCTCCATTTCCTGAAGGTTTTCAATTACTTCAAGAGGTGCTCCGGACCGAATGGCGAAGTCTATCAACTCTTCCTTTGATGCCGGCCAGGGTGCATCTTCAAGTTTTGCAGCTAATTCAAGAGTCCAATACATAATATTAAGGTTTAAGCTCTAATTACTTTGTTCAAGTTCTAATGCATTTTGCGCGAAATTAGAAAAAAATATCAATGATGCAAGTCTGGAACCCAAGGAATTTCTTTTATATTAAAATATTTTGTCAAATGTCGTGATAAAACAAAGAAATAATCGGATAAGCGATTCAAATACCGGATCACCCATTCATCAACGTTGACATGCTCGTTCATGCTTATTATTCTGCGTTCTGCGCGCCGGCAAACCGTTCGGCAAATATGGCATTGAGCGACGGCGGGATGTCCGCCGGGTAAAATGAAATTACTTAGTGTGGGCAATTGGCTTTCCATGGTATCCATTTGATTTTCCATGAATTCAATTTCTTTTTCGTCGGTCACCAAATGGTTTCTCAGATCACTTTTGTCGGCGTCGGTGGCCAGATAACTTCCTATGGTAAAAAGTTGTCGCTGAATGCGGATAATGGCTTCCTCCGAAGGCGTGTCGATGGGGTAGGACCGAACCATGCCTATGTGCGTGTTTAATTCGTCTACCGTTCCATAAGCTTCCAGTCTGAAATGGTTTTTGGAAACTCTGGTACCTCCTATAAGACCTGTGGTTCCCTTGTCACCGGTTTTGGTGTATACTAAACTTTTTTCCATCTGTTTGTAATTTGTGTTTTAATCGACACGAGGAAATTGCCGGAATGAATCATTCATTTCGCTTAATTTTGTTTTCATAAAATGAGACACGATTATTAGACTCATTTTTATGAATAATGTTAAGTCAGGCAGGTCTCCCGTGTTTGTTATTATGGTGCATACTCGTTGTTGCATGTGATAACAAAGAATCAACGAAAGAGTTTCGTTCAGGGGGTAAATCGTTGGGATGATTGTTTTTGTCCGTGGCTAATCATCCAGCCGGGTAATTTGTTCATTTCTTTCATCCAGTTCAATAACGCCATCACGAAGTCGTATGATGCGATGGGCATGACGAGCGATGTCTTCTTCGTGCGTTACCAGAATAATGGTGTTACCCTGGGCATGTATGTGGTTAAACAGTCGCATGATATCAATGGATGTTTTGGTGTCCAGATTTCCGGTGGGTTCATCGGCTAAAATAATGGATGGATTGTTGATAAGGGCTCTGGCCACTGCGACGCGTTGTCGTTGTCCACCCGAGAGTTCATTTGGTTTATGATCCATGCGTTCGTCGAGGCTGACGCGTCTGAGCGCATCGCGTCCCCGCTCCATGCGTTCATCTCTGGATACACCGCCATACACAAGGGGTAAAACGACGTTTTCCAGGGCATTATATTGTGGCAAAAGGTTAAATGTTTGAAAAACAAATCCAATTTCTTTATTACGGATTTGAGCCAGACTTTCGTCGGTGAGATGACTTACATCAGTACCGTTGAGAATATAACTACCCAGAGTGGGCGTGTCAAGAGCGCCAATAATATTCATAAGTGTTGACTTTCCCGACCCAGATGGTCCCATGATTGCGACGTAATCACCTTTTTCGATTGTTGTGGTGACGCCTCTCAGAGCTTTTACGACCTGGGTTCCGACCTGGTAGTGTTTTTGTATATTGTCTATTTCAATTACGTTTTTCAACATGCCGATAATTGTTTTTGAATTGTCAGTTTAGACCGGTTTGAGTGTCGTTGGTTTAATACGTTTTTTAAAAACGAACGGTGAAATGTTGCTTTTTGCATTCTTTTTTAAAAAATACCAATCCTATCCTGAACAGGTCAACGCTTACGGTTACTTCCGGATGGTTGATAATTTCAGTCCATGCTTCAGTCATTTCTCCGGACCAGTGGATGTCATCGAAAATGAAGATGGAGTGGTTTGTAATCTTTGTTAAACAGACGTGAAAATAGTCCAGAGTTGGTTTTTTCCGATGGTTTCCGTCAAATAGCACCAGATCGGCTGATGGCATTTGTCGCACAACGTCAGCAAGCGTGGTGTCAAAGGGGCCTTCAACCAGTTTTACATTGTCAAGATTGAGCGATTCGAATGTGTGCTGTGCCATTGCTGCTGTTTGCGGGCAGCCTTCAAGCGTGGTTATGGTGGCTGATTTATTGGCCAGACTTAGATAGGATGTGCTGATGCCTAACGATGTTCCTATTTCCAGGATGTTGGCCGGGCGGTTGCGGGCTACCAGTCTGAAAATAAACTCCCCAAATTTGGGCGGGATGGCCGTATTTCGTGCTATGCTTCCGATGCTGCGTCTCGTTTTTTTTGTGAGATGTGAGCCGGCCCCCAGATCTGTCACTTCTATTTTTGTTTTGCTTTTTTCCAGAGCTGTACGCCAGGCGCTGATTGTTTCAAAGGCGTAATAGGGATGTGTTTCTCTGGCAAGGTTGGCTATTAAATCGAACACAAAGGGTGAATGAATTCCAAATCCCCGCCAATACTTGCCGTTGAATAAATAACTCAGGTATTCTTTTACTTGATAAAAGTTCACTGTTGTGGCATTAGTTAATAATATGTTGCTGTGGGGCCGGATTTGTTATCATATTTTTTGCAGGCAGCAGCGGGTTGCCCACATCACAATGTCTAAATTCGGCCAAATTGTTTTTATTTTATTCGTTCAATATTACGTAATATTCTTTTTTTGCATCCGTGTCACCCGGAAAATTCATGAGTTTGATAATAAATGTTCAAATTCAAGGTCTGCGAAGTCTTAAAAAAAAGGCGGTTTCTCCTGGAAACGACCTCTTTATCGCAACAATAAAACCGAAGTAGGACTTTTCCTGCAAGTGGTACTTACCGTTTTTTAAATTCCGGTTCCATACGTAAAAATTGTCCTGTATAGCTTTTTTCTACCCCGACTATTTTTTCAGGGGTTCCTGCGGCAATGAGCTCACCACCCAGGTTTCCGCCTTCAGGGCCGATGTCAATAATGTAGTCGGCTGCTTTAATGACATCCAGATTGTGTTCGATAACAATGACCGTATTGCCGCGATCAACCAATCGGTTGAGAACAACCAGCAGTACGCGTATGTCTTCAAAGTGGAGGCCGGTGGTGGGTTCATCGAGGATATAAACGGTTTTTCCGGTGTCTTTTTTAGACAGTTCGGTAGAAAGTTTAACCCGTTGTGATTCTCCGCCTGATAGAGTTGTGGACGATTGTCCTAACTTTATATAGCCCAGCCCCACTTCTTGCAACATTTTTATTTTTTGTTGCAGTTGGGGTATTTTCTCGAAAAATTCAACCGCCTGATTAATGGTCATATCCAATACATCGCTGATGGATTTTCCTTTGTAACGTATTTCCAGAGTCTCGCGATTGTAACGTTTCCCACCGCACTGAGGACATTCGACCATCACATCGGGAAGGAAGTTCATCTCGATGACTTGTGATCCTCCGCCTTTACAGGTTTCGCAACGACCACCTGCCACGTTAAACGAAAAACGGCCCGGTTTGTAATTGCGGATTTTTGCTTCGGGCAATGAGGCAAACAATTTGCGTATTTCGTCAAACATTTTGGTGTATGTGGCCGGGTTGCTTCTTGGTGTACGCCCCAGAGGTGATTGATCTACCGACACCACTTTATCAATATGTTCCAGCCCTTTTACTTTTTTGTACCGGAGGGGTTTTTTCAGTGCCCTGTAAATATAATGGTTCAGGATGGGATAAAGCGTCTCGTTTATGAGCGTTGATTTGCCGCTACCCGATACACCCGTTACGCAAATCATGGTGCCCAGCGGAAACGACACGTTAATGTTTTTCAGATTGTTACCTGCTGCACCAATGATGTCGATGGTTTGTCCGTTTCCCTTTCTCCGTTTTTCGGGCAATGGAATAGATTTTTTGCCGGTAAGGTAATCTGCCGTAAGCGATTTTTTCTTTAAGACTTCCTGTGGAGATCCCTGCGCAACCACATCACCGCCCAAACGCCCGGCAAAAGGGCCCATGTCGATGAGGTGGTCGGCAGCCATCATCATGTCACGGTCGTGTTCAACCACCAACACCGAGTTTCCGGTGTCCCGCAATTGGCGTAAAGATTCAATCAAACGGTGATTGTCCCGCTGATGAAGACCTATGGATGGTTCGTCGAGGATGTAAAGGACGTTAACCAGTTGCGATCCTATTTGAGTGGCCAGACGTATGCGTTGGCTTTCGCCTCCCGACAGGGTCATTGCACCACGATCCAACGTCAGATATTCCAATCCCACATCCATCATGAAGCCCAGACGAGAGCGTATTTCCTTGAGAATTTCAACGGCTATAAGTCGTTGTTTGTCGCCAAGACGTTCTTCCAGATTGAGAAACCATTGTTGCAGTTGTCGCAAATCCATTTGTGCCAACTGTGCGATATTTTTGCCATCAATATAGAAATGTAATGCTTCCTGATTTAAACGCTGACCGTGACAGGTCGGGCACACCTGTTCGGTGATGTATTGATTGGCCCATCGTTTGGCCTGTGCCGGGGCGTCATCCGACTGCTGATCGAGAATGTATTTTATTACCCCGTTGAAGGTTAAGAAATAGTCGGAGGTGGTTCCCAGCGGGGTGTTTTTTAGTGTCAAACGTTCACTGGTGCCGTGTAATATAGCTTCCAGACCATCTTCGGGTATTTTTGAGATGGGCGTTTTTAGTGTAAATTCATATTTTTCACCCAACGCCTCCAATTGCCAGAATATGAGTGAATTTTTATGTTTTCCCAATGGTTCTATACCGCCGTTGTAGATGTTTAAAGAAGCATCGGGGATGATTTTATTCATATCTGCTACTTCAACTGTGGCCAGACCTTTACAGGTTTGGCAGGCCCCTTGTGGCGAGTTAAACGAGAAGGAGTGAGGGGCCGGTTCATTATAGGCAATGCCCGATGTGGGACACATCAATAAACGGCTGAAATAGCGTGGCTCATTACTGTCTTTACCCATTATCATAATGGTATTATGACCTTGTTTCATGGCCAGCTTAACCGATTCGTACAGTCGTTTTCGGTCTTTCTCTTCCACCTTTAGCCTGTCGATAACGACTTCTATGAAGTGATTTTTATAACGGTCGAGTTTCATGCCATGGCGTATTTCTTTTACTTCGCCGTCAACACGCACATGTAAGAAACCTTTTTTGCGGATGTTTTCAAACAGTTCTTTGTAATGGCCTTTTCGTCCTTTAACCAATTGTGCCAGGACATAAATATTTTGACCATCAAATTGGGAAAGGATGAGGTCCAGTATTTGCTGGTCGGTGTATTTCACCATTTTTTCGCCGGTAACATACGAGTGGGCTTCGGCGGCTCTGGCATAAAGCAAACGCAGGAAATCGTATATTTCGGTCACGGTGCCCACCGTTGATCGGGGATTTTTCCCGGTGGTTTTTTGTTCGATGGAGATGACGGGGCTCAGTCCTGTTATTTTGTCGACATCCGGTCGTTCCATGTTACCCAAAAAGTGACGGGCATACGATGAAAATGTTTCAATATAACGGCGCTGTCCTTCGGCATAAATGGTGTCGAAAGCCAACGAAGATTTTCCACTGCCACTTAAACCGGTAATAACAACCAGCTCATTTCGGGGAATTGTGATGTCTATATTGTTAAGATTGTGCACTCTGGCACCCATTACTTCTATGTTTTCCGTCTCTTGTAAAACGTCGGTCTCTGTCAGCTTGTTATCTTCGTTAAATCCTTTATTCATATACCTTATTTATAACCCGCAAAGATAGAAAAAGATATTCTGACTTTTGAAGGTTGCTTTGTTAACAGTTTGTGAAGGGTAATATTTTTTGTTTGCTATTGAAGATTACTATGGGAAACAGTTGGTGTTCAATTATGGTTTAAACATTCTGGTCCACGTTGTTTTTCGGCGTTGAATTACCAAAAGGCAGTAACATCCGATACCGGGCAGGTGGTCATTTGTGTTAGAGTCTGTTGGTAAAGTCATAAGACATACTTTTTTATAAGTACAGCTTAATTGTTAACTGAAGACTGTTAACTGCTTTTTTAAAGCATTTGTATCTGGTTTCTTATGCCCATATTCAATTCCGTTAAAAGAAACGACAATTAAATTTTGCATTATAACGCTCTAATTGTAATGTCGACTTTGCAATTTAATTGGCTTGTATTCAGTTTACAACACTATTTAACTTCTTGTTATTTTTATTTATTCTAAATAGAAACTGTTTGGACCTGACGTTTTTAAGGTTTTCTTTTCGTTCAGATTCTCTACATTTGTCGCGTTACTATTAGGCTTTTGTGCTGATAGTGAGATGGTGAAACGCCTGATTGATATACTGGACCGAATCCCAAAATGTCAGTTTCAAATTAGGATGTGTCGCTTTTAATAAGTTTTTTTCACACATCTGTTTAAATTAATTTTCAGATGAAGACAATAGAGCACGATGGAATTGTGAAGCAGGTAGAGGGGAGTCATGTGAAAGTCCAAATTATGAGTATGTCGGCTTGTGCTTCGTGCCATGCTAATGGTGCTTGTTCTGCGGCAGATATGCAGGATAAAGAAGTTGATGTAATTTCCGAGAATGGGGCTTTTGAACCGGGGCAGCAGGTGGTTATAATAGGTTCCCGGTCACAAGGGTTAAAAGCCACATGGTGGGCGTACGTATTGCCTTTGGTTTTGGTTGTTACAACTTTGGCTGTGACGTTTACGTACAGTGGCGATGAAAATCTGGCAGGTGCCTTGGCCTTATTGGTTTTGGTACCTTATTTTTTAATGATGTATCTGGCCGGTAAGGCCATGAAAAAAACGTTTTCTTTTTCAGTAAAATCTAAAATTGAATAACCATTATGAGCGTTGTTCTTACTACAATAATAACATTGGTAGGATTGGGCGTTGTATCAGCTCTTATCCTTTATTTGGCATCCAAAAAATTTTATGTTTTTGAGGATCCCCGTATTGATAACGTAGAGGAGGCTTTGCCGGCTGCCAATTGTGGTGGTTGTGGCTATCCTGGCTGTCGGGCTTTTGCCGAAGCTTTGGTTAAAGCCGATGATATCTCTAAGATGAACTGCCCTGTGGGTGGTGCTCCCGTGATGGCTACTGTGGCAGGCATCCTCGGTAAAGAAGTGGGCAAGTCGGCACCTCAGGTAGCTGTTGTTCGTTGTAACGGAAGCTGTGAACACCGGCCTAAAACCAACGAATATCAGGGTGCAGAATCGTGCGCCGTGGCGTCGGCACTGTATGGTGGTGACACCGGGTGTTCCTGGGGCTGTCTGGGGTTGGGTGACTGTGTGGCAGCCTGTAAATTCGATGCCATGTATATGGACGAAGAGACTGGTTTGCCTGTGGTGATCGAAGATAATTGTGTGGCTTGTGGTGCCTGCGTTGATGCTTGTCCCAAAAACATTATCGAACTGCGTAATAAAGGGCCTAAAAGTCGTCGTATTTATGTCAGTTGCGTCAATCAGGAGAAAGGGGCTGTTGCCAAAAAATCCTGTGAAGTGGCTTGTATCGGTTGTGGAAAGTGTCAGAAGGTATGTCCGCATGACGCTATCACCATCGAGAATAATCTGGCTTACATCGATTATGAAAAATGTAAGTTGTGTCGTAAATGTGTTGAAGTTTGTCCAACCCATGCCATTCATGAGTTGAATTTCCCGCCGCGTAAGCCAAAGGTGGAACAAAAAGAAAAAGAAAAAGCGCCTGTTGAATAAATTATAAAGGAGGATTCACAGTGTTAAAGACATTCTCAATAGGGGGCGTTCATCCAGCCGAAAATAAATTGTCGGCTGGACGTCCCGTTGAAAAATTGCCCTTACCGGCAGAGGTGACCATCTTGATGGCACAGCACATTGGAGCGCCGGCCGAACCGTTGGTGAAAAAAGGTGACCCCGTGAAAGTGGGGCAGCTGATTGCTAAATCAACTGGTTTTGTGTCGGCTAATATTCATTCCCCGGTATCGGGGGTGGTGAATAAAATTGACAATGTGCCGGATACCTCCGGCTATCGTCGCAAAGCCATCCTTATAAAAGTGGAAGGTGATGAGTGGGACGAAAGTATTGACACCACAGATGAGCTGGTTAAAGATATTTCGCTTTCGCGCGAGGATATATTAAAGCGTATTGGCGATGCCGGTATTGTTGGTATGGGCGGGGCTACTTTTCCGGCTCATGTGAAATTGTCACCGCCGCCCGGTAAAATTGCCGGAGTCCTGATTATTAATGGGGTTGAGTGTGAGCCTTATCTCACAGCCGATCACCGTTTGATGCTTGAACGGGGTTCTGAACTTGTTGTTGGGATTCGTATCCTGATGAAGGTTTTAGATGTTAAGAAAGCCGTTATAGGTATTGAAAATAATAAGAAGGATGCCATTGAGGCGATGCAGAAATTGGTGGCCGTAGAACAGGGCATTACTGTTCAGCCGCTGAAAGTGCAATATCCGCAAGGCGGCGAGAAACAGCTGATTGATGCCTGTATTGGCCGTCAGGTGCCATCGGGTAAGCTTCCCATTGAAGTGGGGGCTGTGGTGCACAATGTGGGTACTGCGGTTGCTGTTTATGAAGCCGTTCAGAAAAATAAACCATTGATTGAGCGTGTTGTTACGGTGACTGGTTTGTCGGTTGGTAATCCGGGTAATTTTATGACCCGGATTGGAACCCCTGTTTCGGCTTTGATTGATGCTGTTGGCGGATTACCTGATGATACAGGTAAGGTGATAGGCGGCGGGCCGATGATGGGTAAAGCGCTTTCATCGTTGGCGGTGCCTGTAACAAAGGGGACTTCAGGTGTTTTGGTGTTACCCGATCCGGAAGCACGTCGTGAAAAGTCACAAAGCTGTATTCGTTGCGGAAAGTGTGTGTCTGCCTGTCCCATGGGGCTGTCGCCATATTTATTAATGACACTGACCGAAAAGGATATTCTCGATCGCGCTGAGGAAGAAAAAATTATGGATTGTATTGAGTGTGGTTCATGTAGTTTTACGTGTCCGTCTCATCGTCCGTTATTGGACTATATCCGGTTGGGAAAAGGTCGCGTTGGGCAGATCATGCGGTCGCGAACCAAATAAATTGAGTAATACAATCGTTTGATAATCATATATTATGCGTAAATTAATCGTTTCACCATCTCCGCATGTTCACAGTGGCGATTCCATTGAGAAAAACATGTATGGTGTGGTCATAGCGCTACTACCGGCGTTGGCTGCTTCTCTTTGGTTCTTTGGACTGGGAGCGCTCATCGTAACACTGACTTCGGTGGCAGCCTGTTTGTTCTTCGAGTTTTTCATTCAGAAATATTTTTTTAAAAAGCCCACATCTATCACCGATGGTTCGGCTTTGATTACTGGTCTGTTGCTGGCTTTCAACCTGCCTTCAAATATGCCGGTGGCACTTATTATTATAGGTGCTGCGGTGGCTATTGGTATTGGAAAAATGACTTTCGGCGGGTTGGGTAATAACCCTTTTAATCCGGCTTTGGTGGGACGTGTGTTCTTGTTGATCGCCTTTCCGGTTCAAATGACCAGCTGGCCTATTCCACTGGAGGCGCGTACTTCTTATCTGGATGCTGTGACTGGTGCTACGCCGCTATCATTCATGAAAGAGGGTTTGTTTACCGAATTACCATCTTACTCACAGATGTTGTTTGGTCAGATGGGCGGTTCGGCCGGTGAGATTTCGGCCATTGCCTTGCTTCTGGGCCTGGCATTTATGTTGTATCGCCGGATTATAACATGGCATATTCCTGTGGCTGTGATAGGTTCTATTGCGGTATTTACCGGTGCATTGCATCTGGCCGATCCTGTTTTATATGCAACACCTTTGCTTCATATTCTTACGGGTGGGGCTCTTTTGGGTGCTATATTTATGGCAACCGATTATGCCACGTCGCCCATGTCGGTTAAAGGCATGTGGATATATGGTATTGGCATCGGTTTAATAACTGTTTTGATCAGGGTGTTTGGGTCTTATCCCGAAGGAATGTCGTTTGCTATTTTGATTATGAACGCATTTACACCGCTTATCGATAATTACATTAAACCCAAAAGGTTTGGTGAGAAACCTGCGGTTCAACAAGCTTAAAATTAATTAAAGATATTCCGAAATGGGCAAAAGTGCATCATCATTATCCAATATGGTCATCACGCTGTTAGTGATTACTGCAGTGGCAGGTGGCTCTCTTGGTTTTGTTTATCGACTGACGAAGGAACCTATTGCGAAGGCATCGATGGCAAAACAGCAGGAGGCTATAAAATTGGTGGTACCGGGTTTTGATAACGATCCGGCCGCTGATATGTATGAGATTGAGTCGGAGGAGGGGTTTAACCTGAAAGTTTTTCCGGCAAAAAAAGGAGACGAATTGGTTGGTGTGGCTATCGAAACCATGTCGAACAAAGGTTTTGGCGGTGACATTAAGATTATGGTTGGGTTAAAACCGGATGGAACGGTCATCGACTACCAGGTCTTGTCGCACAAAGAAACACCGGGTTTAGGGACTAAAATGGTTGATTGGTTTAAGCCTCATGCTGCTGAAGGTGGCGAACGTAATGCTTTTTTCGACTGGATGTATGGTATTAAAAGTGGCGGTGGCAATAGCGATGGCAACAGTGTTTTGGGTAAAAATCCAAAGACAACCAATTTTACGGTTTCAAAAGATGGTGGCGATATTGATGCTATTACAGCAGCGACGATCTCTTCAAGAGCTTTTTTGGATGCTGTATGCATAGCTTATAAAACCTACACTAAACATGCCGATGCTTATTCATCGGCTACAACTCAGGTTTCAAATGAGGAAGGAGGCCAACAATGAATCAATGGAAAAATTTAACAAAAGGATTTATTAAAGAGAACCCTATTTTTAGTCTTTTGCTGGGTATGTGTCCCACGCTGGGGGTTACCTCTTCGGCCGAGAATGGTCTTGGTATGGGTTTGGCTACAACATTTGTTCTGATCATGTCGAACCTGGTGGTGTCGTTAATTAAGGATCTCATTCCCGATAAAGTACGTATTCCTGCCTTTATCGTGGTCATCGCTACTTTTGTTACGGTGGTGGAGATGGTGATGCAGGCTTATGTGCCGGCATTATATGCCTCACTGGGATTGTTTATTCCGTTGATTGTTGTCAACTGTATTGTGTTGGGACGGGCCGAAGCTTTTGCTTCCAAAAATAATGCTTTTTCATCTGTTATTGATGGCGCAGGTATGGGGCTGGGTTTTTCGCTGGCTTTGACGTTGCTGGGCAGTATTCGTGAGTTGCTGGGGAGTGGGAAGCTTTTTGGCTTTGAGGTTTACCCCGAAGAGTATGGAATGCTTGTATTTGTTTTGGCACCGGGTGCTTTTATTGCATTGGGTTACCTGATTGCAACCATTAATCGTTTAAAAAAAGCCTAAGGAGGATTTGATATGAGTTATTTGTTAATTATAGTTTCTGCAATATTTGTTAACAACGTGGTGTTGTCCCAGTTTCTGGGTATTTGTCCGTTCCTGGGAGTGTCAAAACGTATTTCAACAGCCATGGGGATGACAGGCGCCGTGACTTTTGTGATGGTAATTGCAACCATTGTAACCTATTTTGTTCAGAAATTGGTGCTGGTGCCCTTTGGTGTCACTTATTTACAAACCATTTCATTTATATTGATTATTGCTGCTTTGGTGCAGCTGGTCGAAATTGTATTGAAGAAGGTAAGTCCGCCGTTGTATCAGGCTTTGGGAGTCTTTTTACCGCTGATTACCACCAACTGTGCTATTTTGGGGGTGGCTATCATGACGGTATCAAAAGACTTTAATATACTCGAAGCCGTAGTCTTTTCAATGTCAACGGCGTTGGGTTTTGGATTGGCGCTGATTGTTTTTGCGGGTATCCGTGAGAAACTTGATCTGGTTGAGCTGCCCAATGGTATGAAAGGGGCTCCCATTGCTTTGGTTACAGCCGGAATCTTAGCCCTTGCTTTTATGGGGTTTGCCGGAATGGTGTAGTTATTATAGCTAATTATCAGCCGGGAAACATTTTTTTTTGTTCTCGTTTTTCAAGTCGTCAATTACAATAGTACACTTGCATTTGGCATTTTAGGGCAATAAAAATTTATATAAAATCCGTTAGATTTAGTATCTGACGGATTTTTTCGTTTCAATGTTTTTATTCATCTGTCTATAATTTTTTTTAATGGGCACATGAAACCCGCAGCAAAGACATTTTTCTGTGTGAGAAATACTTTATTATGGCTCGTTTCATCTGTTGTATGCAAGTGTAAAAACCGAAATTCGACACATTAATGCGCAATAAATAGATTAAGACAAATACACAAAATGAAATCATTCATTTAATTAGCTCTTTCTTGAGAGAGGGGTGCAGTTTGAAGAGGGGTTTAGGGTAAGTGTAAATGTAACAGGGAAAAATGCAAATGCAACGGGGAAAAATGCATATGTAACGATGAAAAATGCAAATGTAACGGGGAGAAATGCAAATGTAACGATGAAAAATGCAAATGCAACGGGGAAAAATGCAAATGTAACAGGGAAAAATGCAAATGTAACGATGAAAAATGCAAATGTAACGGGGAGAAATGCAAATGCAAGTGCGAAAAACAAAAATGTAGCAACGAAAAACTAATTTGTATTTATGAATGACTCAAAAAATCAATTCCTAAGACATCATAAACAAAATTAGCAGACGTTGAACCCATACAGATATACAGAGTGACTGGATAATGCAGAAAAACAGCCTGTAGTCGCAACCATCATAGCAGAGTTAGGATATGACAGTCCAGTATTTGTTTCAAGCATTGCCTGCAAGGAAATTTCTCATTTTGGGGTCTTCGATATGAAAACGTCAAAGACAAGGCTTTTGAAGTTTTTGAAACCAAGGAGTTTACTAATTGTAAATGACTGTTTCAAAAACGAAAATAACGCAGAAATAAGCGAAGCGATTCACCAATGCCAAAATGAACCCTATGAGTAATTTGCCCTTTTTTGCAAACACTATGTAGAGACTGTCTATAAAATTAAGTGTTTGAGATATAAAGTTCAAATTCAAGGCTTGCGACGTCAAAAAAATTAAGGAGTTTACTTTTCGTAAATGACTGTTTTTATGACAAGCGTAACGCAGAAGTTGACTTTATAGACAAATACTATGTAGGTTTTATTCCTTCAGCTGATAGAGCTGGTTGTCTTCAACGCGGTAATACAACGGCGCGATGGTGATTTTAGGATAGCGTTTACGAAGACGTGCCGCTTCGCTAAGCACAAAATCTATTTCGTTGCCTATTTCGAACATGGGGGCAAAGTGCATAAAATGACTCTGGGCAAATTCGGGCTCCCAGCCGGCTTCGTTTATTAATCCGTTTACAAAACTTTCTTCTTTTGCTTTTAGATTGACCATGCCACAATTACTGTGAGCCAGTACAGCAATGTGTCGGACGCCACCAACCGCTATGGCGTACGAGACTTTGAACTCGCTGTACCGGAGATTCGCTCCTCCGGTGCGAATGATGTAGGCAAAGTTATCGGGTATGCGAAGGTGCTTGCGATTGTCCATACACATGCCGATTAACATTTGAGCATTTAACACCGTATCCAAAGGACGGTCCAGATTGTGGTATTCAAGTAAGTCGCCAATGGGAGTATTGCGGTAGGCTGGTAGTATATCGCCTGGTTGTTCTACGTTTATCAATCGGTTCATGGGTTTGTTTTTATGGTGTTTCGGATTATTAAAGAATCTAAAACCCGGATTGTTCATTTTGTAGTTAGGTGAGGATGTTTTTTTTTATTTTTTTTGTTTCAGTCGAACAATAAGCGTTATTCGGGGTTTTTAGGAGGCACGAAAGAATGATTGTTCGTGTTTTGTGATGTTGTATGGGGGAGTTTCTCCAAATAAATAATGGGAATGAAGAAACTTAAATTATTGTTGTACACTGGATTGGTGCTTTTGATTACAGGGATTATTATTCGCGTTACGAATGGCCCCGGTTTATTGTCTAATATCTTGATTTATTCCGGAATCACGCTTAAAGTCAGTTATCTTTTGACGATTATATTTAAAGGATGGTTCAAACCGGGCATTGAGCTTCTTTTTCTTCTGGTGGGTTTGTCGTTGGTGATCGGGGGCGGCCGTTTGCGGGTGTTTGATTATCATCCCTATTTAATTACGACGATGATTTCTTTGGGGGTTATCTTTAAAATGCTTTTTATAGTGTTTCTTTTTCGGAAGCTTCGTAGAAAAAAGGCCTGAAGTTGACTGGTCGTAAGGGGCTCTGGCAGATAGCGTTGTTTTTTGTTACGCTTGTTTTCAGGATGGTTGTTTATTCTGGTAACTCACATTTGTAGATTTTCGCCAGTGCTGATTTTAACTTCCCTGTTCAGATTATTGACTGTTAGGGTGGGGTCTCGATTAAACAGGATAATAGTCTTTGTTGTGTGTTTTTTACCCTCTAAAATGAAGTGTTTGTGGGTGAAACAATAGGTTAAATTAATACGTAAGCATTATATTTGTGTGATGTTTTTTGAGAGGTTTGATATATGCGTGTATGAATTTGAATTTCCGTTTTGCCAGAGTTAAAATATGGTCTGCATTTACTACTGCGGTGATCATTTTTTTCGTTTTTACTATGTTCGTTAATTCCTCTGACCCGGATGCTTTTGTTGAAAATGCTTCAACAGAGGCTTTTGTGGGCGATAATTATCGCATTCAGGCGCTTCCCATGCCATCAGAGTTATCTTTTGCGGGAGAGCATGTTCCTATTGAAAGGACTTATGTCAGTGAAAGTTATGATCGTGAATTGCTGGTTAATACGTATTGGCAATCACAGACCTTGCTTCTCATAAAACGGGCCAACAGATATTTTCCCATTATAGAACCTATTTTGAAAGAACAGGGCGTTCCCGACGATTTTAAATATCTGCCCTTGATTGAAAGTGGCTTTGTGGAACGGATTGTGTCACCGGCCGGAGCTGCCGGCTTGTGGCAATTTTTATCCGCAACAGCGAAAGAGTATGGTCTGGAAGTGAATAATGAGGTGGATGAGCGATATCACATTGAAAAGAGTACGGTGGCGGCTTGTCTGTTTTTGAAGAAATCGTATGAACGTTTTGGTTCATGGACGATGGCTGCTGCCTCCTATAATGCCGGAGCCCGTGGTATTAACCGACAGATAGACAAGCAGAAAGTTGTCAGTTACTATGATCTTTTACTCAGTGAAGAGACTTCTCGTTATGTCTTTAGAATTTTAGCGCTTAAGTCTATTTTTTCTGCTCCGGAAGAGTATGGTTTTTATCTGGATGACGAGGATTTATACCCTGTTATTCCCACTTATGATGTTGTGATTAGCGGTGCCATCGCGGATTTTGCCGATTTTGCCACCGGGTATGGTACGACTTATCGTGAATTTAAAGATTTGAATCCCTGGCTTCGTGAAAATTATCTTACCAACTCAACGGGTAAGGAGTATATCCTTAAAATGCCTGAGCCGGATGCCTTTTTAAATAAATAACCCCGTGTTGGGCTTGTCGCGCAACACAGGGCTATTCAGTCTATCTGGTCTTGTCTTTTTTAAATCACGGTAACCACAGTATCCCCTTTGGTTGTCAGTTCACCAATGACAGTGGGTTTTACCCCATTTTCTGACAGTATTTTTTTCACCTCTTCATCGCCGGTTTCATCAACCGCTATAAGCAGTCCGCCACTGGTTTGGGCATCGCATATAACAGTTTTGTCAATACCATTGGTTAGTTTTATTTTGCTGCCATAGCTTTCCCAGTTGCGTTTAGTGCCTCCGGGTATGCAGCCGAGTGCAATATATTCAGCTACTTCAGGAAATACAGGTACTTTATTCATTTCGATGACGGCCGACAGATTGCTGCCTTCGCACATTTCGGTCAAATGGCCCAATAGGCCGAAGCCGGTAACATCGGTCATGGCTTTTACGCCTGCTACTTTTGATAATTGAACGCCTATTTGGTTTAATTTGGCCATGGAGGCAGGTGCTATGTCGGCGTGTTCTGGTTTTAATTTTCCTTGTTTTTGGGCCGTCGACAGAATTCCGACTCCCAATGGTTTGGTCAGGTACAGTTTGCAGCCGCGGGTGGCAGTGTCATTTCGTTTAAGCTGATTCAGGCTAACCTGTCCGGTTACGGCTAATCCAAACAATGGCTCGGGATTGTCGATGCTGTGCCCGCCTGCCAACAGAATGCCTGCATCTTTACAGACCGACCTGCCGCCTTCCATTACTTGCTGTGCCACAGCCGGATCGATGGTGTCGATGGGCCATCCCAGAATGGCAATGGCCATAAGCGGCGTTCCTCCCATGGCATATATATCGCTGATGGCATTGGTTGCTGCAATTCTCCCAAACATGAACGGATCGTCAACAATGGGCATGAAAAAGTCGGTTGTGCTGATGATGGCTGTGCCATCGCCCATATCGTAAACGGCAGCATCGTCGCGGCTATCGTTGCCAACAATCAGTCGTGAGTCTATTGCCGGTTCAATGGTGCTGTGAAGAATGGTCGTTAATACCCTGGGCGATATTTTGCAGCCACAGCCTGCTCCGTGACTGTATTTGGTTAATTTGATTGGTTCCATATATGTTAGTTTGTTGTTATACATTCATCTTGTTTAACGGAGTCCAGTAATCGTTGTGCATTTAATGACGGGGTGGTGTCGCAACAGGGTATCATTCTTATTTTATTGGGGTCACGATCCTGAAGTCCTTTTAAATAGGTTTTGTCATAATAGTTAAGGCTGGTAAGGGCAACCTCGTAAAACTTTCGTTGATATAGTAATTCTAAGGCTTGTTTCGTCTCCAGCCCACCCAGCCTTTTGGTTATTTTTATAATGGCGTTAGCCAATGGTTCGATGTTGTCAAAGTTGTAGTCGTTGGCCAATAAAAGGGCCCTTTCTTCGCGTGGCACATCGATGAAGTAAATCATTGCCGAACGAATTTGCTGATACAGTGTTTGTGGCATCGAAACTTTGCCGATTTTAAGGCTTTCGTCCTCAATGAACAGCGGCGCTGCTGGATTTAGCAGTCTCATTTTTTCATAGAGATTGTTTTCGAACTGCTCAGATGTGGGTTGCTCAGGTTGTCCGATGCCGCCGAATACAGATCCTTTGTGGTGGGCCAATCCTTCGAGATCAATCGTCTGATGGTTTTGCTCATCGAGATAGTGAAGCAGGTGCGTTTTGCCGGCGCCTGTATATCCTCCCACAACTTTTAAATTCCACGGTTGCGCAAAAAGATTGAGCACCATGTGGCGATAGGCTTTATAACCATTGTGGATGACGTGAACTTCACTGAAGTTATTGTCGTGCAAATGTTTCGCAAACGATTGACTGCGCATGCCGCCACGCCAGCAGTGGATGACAATTTTTCCATCGGGAGCCACTGCCCGTGAGGCGTCTATAAAATGCTGGAGTTTGGGTGTCACAAATTTGTAGCCCAATTCGATGGCTTTTTCTCGTGATTTTTGTACGTATATTGTCCCTACACGGGCACGTTCTTCGTTGGAAAAAAGGGGTATGTTGATCGCACCGGGAATATGACCTTTTTCAAATTCCCTGGGCGACCGGACATCGACTACTGGCAACCATTTGTTGTTGCTGTAATATGATTCAATTGTAATTTCATCAAGCATGGCAACAAAGGTAAAAAAAATCCCGGCTCGGTGTTCGATTGCGATAAAATGTGTGGCATTGGGATGTTGGTTTACAGGACTTTATTTGTGTTAGCTTATCATACTCCAGTTTATTTTTTGACGGGCCAGTTTCTTCAATTGTTTCGACAGTACAAAGTTTTCCTGTTTCTCGAGAAGCGGATCGTTTTTCAATACCTCTTCGGCCATTTGTCGGCCTACCTGTAGCAGCCGGCTGTCGCGTGACAGATTGGCTATTTTTAATTCGAAGGGAAGACCTGATTGTTGGGTTCCTTCCAAATCGCCCGGGCCGCGCATTTTCATATCGGCTTCGGCAATTTCGAAGCCATCGTTGGTGCGCACCATAATTTCCATGCGTTTGCGGGTTTCTTCAGCCAGTTTGTAGTCGGTCATCAGTATGCAATAGCTTTGCTCGGCGCCGCGACCCACCCGACCACGTAGCTGGTGTAGCTGTGACAGACCAAAGCGTTCGGCACTCTCAATGACCATTACCGAAGCATTGGGCACATTGACGCCTACTTCGATAACTGTTGTCGCAACCAATATCTGCGCCTTCCCGGAGGCGAATTCAGCCATCGCTGCGTCTTTGTCTGCTGGTTTCATGCGTCCGTGAACCATTGTCACTTCATTGTCGGGAAACGCTTTTTTCATGTATTCGTAGCCTTCCGACAGATTTTTAAAATCCATTTTTTCCGATTCGTCGATGAGCGGATAGACCACGTATATTTGTCGTCCTTTATCAATTTCCTGACGCAGGAATCGGTTGAGTTGGTTGCGGCGGTTGTGAAAATAGTGGACCGTCTGAATCGGTTTGCGTCCCGGCGGCAGCTCATCAATGACTGATACGTCCAAATCGCCATAAACCGTCATGGCCAGAGTTCGTGGAATGGGGGTGGCTGTCATCACCAAAACGTGCGGTGGCTGTGCGTTTTTTTTCCAAAGGCGGGCGCGTTGTTCTACACCAAAACGATGTTGCTCATCAATGATCACGAGTCCCAGAGAATTAAATACCACGGTATCTTCAATCAGGGCATGGGTGCCAATGAGTATCTGTAATGTCCCGTTGCGTAATTCCTGGTCGATGATCTGGCGCTCCTTTTTCTTTGTGGAGCCAGTAAGCAGGCTCACCTTGATGCCGAGGGGTTCTACCATTTGTCTGATGGTGACGTAATGTTGTGTGGCCAGAATTTCGGTGGGAGCCATCATACATGCCTGAAAATTATTGTCGAGCGCAATGAGCATCACCATAAGAGCAGCCAGTGTTTTGCCGCTGCCCACATCGCCTTGCAACAGCCGGTTCATCTGGTGTCCCGAACCCATGTCGTGCCGCATCTCCCTGATGACCCGTTTTTGTGCGTTGGTGAGTTGAAATGGTAGATGTTCATTATAAAAATGATGAAAGTAATCACCTATTTTTCCAAAAATATGGCCTTTGGTGTATGCGGTTCTTTGATTTTTGAGTTTTAGAATATTCAGTTGTATGTAAAAAAGTTCCTCCAGCTTTAACCGAAAACGGGCTTTTTCAAGTGTTTGATTGTCTTTTGGGAAATGAACTGTTCGCAGTGCTTCATCCAGAATCATCAGTTTGTGCCTTTCAATGAGATAGGCAGGCAGGGTTTCCGGAATTTTACCTTTATAATTGATGAACAGCGTATGTAATAGTTTGTGAATGGCCTTGGAGTTGAGAAATTTATTTTTCATTTTCTCCGTGGTGTTGTAATGCGCCTGCAAGCCTGCCTCTATGCGGGGCTTCCCTTCTTCATACGGTTCGATGTCGGGGTGTACAATATTGATGGAGCCGTTGAAAACCGACGGTTTCCCGAAGAGTATATAAGTGTGATCGGCATTCAGACTGCCTTTTACAAATTTTAGTCCTTTAAACCATACCAACTCAACTGAGCCGGTGGCATCGCTGAAAGTTGCTGTCATGCGCTTGGCTCGTCCTTCGCCAATGGTGCGCAGGTCGGTTATCTTACCTTTTAGTTGAATATTCTGCATGGAGCCATCAATTTCCCGTATGGTATAGATGCGACTTCGGTCGATATATTTATACGGGAAATAATAGATCAGGTCTTCGTAGGAAACGATACGAAGCTCCTGCTTCAGCAGCTCAGCCCGGTGTGGACCAACACCGGGAAGATACATAATATTTAAGGTTGCTAATTCGGACATGATGAAACGCAAAATTAGCAGAAAGATTGGATTGGCAAAAGAAGAATGAACAGGAGTGGAGGGCATTTGTGTAATTGATTGGTGGTGGTATTTGTGAGCCTTTTTACTTAGTGCTCGCACGAAAAATCAATTTTTGCGTGATATTTTTAGTTGATACTGTTTATAATTGGCTTTCCTGTCAGCTCTTTTTTTAAAATAAAATAGTGATTTGGAGGTTAAACCATTTATAATGTCTATTTTTACACATCGGAAAGTCATGGCATATTGGGCCTGGTTTTCCGATTTTTTGTTGGGTTAAATCCGAATCCCGACAGGTTGCATTGAATGGTCTAAAAGTTTTTAAAATATCAGGAGAAGTTTTCTCCATCCTTATTAAAATTTTGATAATGAAAGCAGACGTTTTACTTGGATTGCAGTGGGGTGATGAGGGTAAAGGAAAAGTGGTGGATGTATTAACACCCAAATATGATGTGATAACCCGTTTTCAGGGTGGTCCCAATGCCGGGCATACACTTGAATTTGATAATATCAAACATGTATTACATAATATTCCATCGGGTATTTTCCATGCCGATAAGATGAATGTTATTGGTAATGGTGTGGTGCTCGATCCCATTAGTTTTAAAAAAGAAGTGGATGGCTTGAGAGCCCGTGGGGTTGATCCTACCAAAAATCTTGTCATTTCAAAAAAGGCACATCTGATTTTACCTACACATCGTGTTTTGGATGCGGCATCAGAAGCTTCAAAGGGCGTTACTAAGATTGGGTCTACCCTCAAGGGGATTGGTCCGGCTTATATGGATAAAACAGGGCGCAATGGATTGCGTGTCGGCGATTTGTTGGATAATTTTGACAGCAAATATGAGGCTTTAAAGGCCAAGCATCTGAAATTAATAGAGATGTATGGTTTCGAGTTTAATATTGAAGAGTACGAAGCCGGATTGCAGGAAGGTATTGAAGCCATTAAGCAGTTTCGTTTGGTGGACAGTGAGAATTTGCTTAATAATTATTTGCTACAGGGTAAGAGTATTCTGGCTGAAGGTGCACAGGGTACCATGCTGGATATTGATTTTGGTTCGTTCCCATTTGTCACATCTTCAAATACTGTTTGTGCGGGTGCCTGCACCGGAATGGGTATTGCTCCTACTAAAATTGGCGAAGTCTTTGGTATTTTCAAGGCCTATTGCACGCGCGTTGGGGCCGGTCCGTTTCCGACAGAATTGTTTGATGCGGTGGGTGATAATTTGCGAAAAAATGGCAATGAATTTGGGTCTACAACCGGTCGTCCACGTCGTTGTGGATGGCTTGACCTTGTAGCGCTGAAATACAGTGTAATGATTAATGGCGTTACCCGTCTTATTATGATGAAGAGTGATGTGCTGAGTGATCAGGATGTGATAAAAGTGGCTACCGCATATAAAATTAATGGCAAAGAGGTTACCGATTTTCCATACGAATTGACCGATGGGCTGGAGCCGGTCTATACCGAACTTCCAGGATGGAAGTGTGATCTTACCGGTGTTAAATCAGAAAATGATTTCCCGGAAGCATTGGTTCAATATATTAAATATTTGGAGGAGGCATTGAATGTACCTATTACAATTGTTTCTGTGGGACCCGACAGAGAACAGACGATTGTTAGAGCCTAATAAGAAATGTTGCTTTGTAAGCAAGTGATCAGTGACAAGCGGTGTGAAGTTTTTCTTCGTGCCGCTTGTTTTTTTGTGTTGTAAAGGCAGCGCTAGGTGGGATTGAGAAGCTGCTGCCTGTGCTATTGTCCCTTTGACAACGGGCTTTTTATCCATTAAATCATTTGTTATTAAGATCGGAAGGTTGTTTGGACTGGTTGTTTGGGTCGGGGGGGAAGCCAACCGATCTGTTTCATATGATTATATTTTGTTTTTTAAGGTCATCTGGAACTCGCCTAGCTTAATCATCCTCCTGTGTGTGAAACAATTCCCATGGCTCGTTTCATATGATTATAATTTGTCTCTTAGTTGCCATATGGAACTCGCCTGGTTTAATTATCCCTATGTGTGTGAAATAATTCCTATGGCTCGTTTCATCGCACGACGAATAACCAGTGCAATTCGTCCCATCAACCAAAAAAGTGGCGCAGTATAGGGTTGCAGTGTGGCCAAATATTTCCCGGTTCTTCCCAATGCCCAATTTGACCAAAAAAAATGTTTTGGTGATACCATTATAACAATTCCTTTAATCTGGTGGAGAGAGAGAGGCTTGTCGTTTCGAAGGTTGGCATCGCCACGGGTTATGTAAGTATTGTTTTGTGGATTTATTTTAATCAGCCGATGCGCTACCCAGTTGTCTTCACCCTGAAAAACAATGACCTGACCTACTCGCAGTCTGTTTTTATTTAAAGGCTGTACCGTAATGCCATCGCCCGGAATTAACCAGGGTAACATACTCAGTCCCCTGATTCTGACTTTGGCACTTTGACCGTCCTTCAGCAATGATGCCAGCCATTGCAGGTAGCTCTCTTTGTTTAGATGTGGTGTGTTGCTCTTCATTCATTGTTGTTTGATGGGTAATATTACCATTTTTTTAGTAATTGGAGTCTGTCGGTAAAGCCCAACTTTTGTGTTACGCTTGCTTTCAAAATGGTTATTTATACCAGAAAACTCAAATTCTCAGGGCTGCGCATACCTTAACTTTAAATTTTCTATCTTAAATGCCTCGTTTTATGACTTGATTTCATTAGGGTTGTTCAAATTTTAATGGAGAAAGTTGACTGTTAATATAGAAAGCGATTATTTTTTTATTTTGTGTGGTTGTTATGAATTGATAATTAGTGGTTTAATTTATTTTTATTTGAGTTGTTATTTAGAATGCATATTTAACAAAGTTTAACGCTTTAAGGTTGACATTCGGGAGATGAATGAAAAAGAATTTTTGTTTTTATGTTAGTTTTCTGTCGAATTTTATTTATGTCTATTTGATTGTTTTATAGTGGTTTGTTGTGTGATATTTGGTTTTTGCTTTCGGTGTTTAATATTTAAAAATCATACTGTTAACTTGTATTTTTTGTCTTGTATTAAAACTACCTGTTAATCTGTTTGTTTCTATTCTATACAGGGCACGGGTTTTCGTATGTGCATCTTTGTTTTTATTGATTTTTTGTAACTTACAGTATTTAATAACGTAGAAAATCCAAAATGAAACAGTAAATTTGTCTGCTACGATAAATTGAGTTTATATTATTTTTAAGCGATGTGCTTAATTTGAATGTATCATTGAGTTTTGTAGATAGTTTATGTGGTGTTGTGATGTGTTGTTGATATTAATAATTAAGCTATGAATAAATTTTACCTGAGGTTGGTTTTAATCCCTTTGATGCTTTTAAGTATTTCTGCTAATGGATTGGCAGATTATTTGTCAAAGGCCAGTGTAGTAGGGGATTATGAGGATGTTTCGGTTTGGCAGGAGAAAAAGCAGGGGAAAACATACGTTACTCATGCGCCGTCTACAGACGGTGTCGTTGATGAAAATTTAGTCATTAGCGAAGGTGCTGTGATTACGCGTAATGGTTCTTTTACACCGGTAAGTGTAGAGGTTTCCGGCTATTTCAAGGTTTTGGGAAATTATGAAAATAATTTATGGGGAGGCTTCACCGTTAAGAGTGGTGGCACTCTTGAAATATTCGGCGATTTGACCGGGTCGGCTGGTATTACGGTAAATGATGGCGGTATATTGATTGTTCATGGTAATCTCACCTCCACGGGCTCTAGTGTTCAGGTTAAGGGAACTATTATAGTTACCGGCGATTATAGCTCTTCGTCTAATACCAATATTAAACTGGATGGTGATCTGATTGTAGGGGGCAATTTTGCACATGCTGGAGGGGGCATGAATAGTTCTTCTGATAATTTATATATTCTGAATCCGGATGCCGAAATTGATGATCCGGGATGGGGGGATATTTCAAAAGGTGATTATGGTCTTTTAGACGATTTTATTGATAATGAGCCGGATTTGATTGACCTAGTGGAGAGTGTCGGGATTTCTGTCAGACCAGATAATGATGCTTTATACACCTGGAATGGTAGTTCAGATACGGATTGGAGCAATGCCGGTAACTGGAGCCAAAATACTTTACCTGCAGATAATTCTGATGTTACAATAAAGGCCTCTGGCAATAATCCGGTGATAAGTGCCGATTTGGGTGAGGAGATTCTTGCTTCTGTTACCATCAATTCGGGAGCTGTTCTTACGTTGGAACCCGGCGCTGAGCTTACCGTAAGTGGAGACGTTACAATTACAGATAACGGCGGTTTAGTTTTGCAAAGTAATACCGAAGAGAATGGCTTGGCTTCTTTTATTGCCAATGGCACTATAACGGGACAGGCTAAAGTTGAACTGACAATACCGACGGATCAATGGTACTATTTAGCCAGCCCCATGACAAATCCTGATTTTACTTATTTTGATGCTACAAATCCGGAAGCATCCGTTTATTTATACAGAAATCAGTGGGTTAAATATTCCGCCAGCGAAACCAATCCCACAATTGAAAATCTTGAAGGTGCTTTGGTTAAATACAGTTCAGCGCTAGGCGACGATAATGTTTTTAGTTATACCGGAGAGCTTAATAATAGCGCAGTTACCAGAGAGTACACTTCGTCCGGTTATAATTTGTTCGCGAATCCTTATGGCAGTTTTCTTAATTGGGAGGATTCATCGTGGGAGAGACCTGATATTAGCGGTACGTTATGGTATCGGACACGCGTTGATGCTGAGATGACATTCATTACTTATAACAGATATTCGCCCGAAGGAGCTAAAGTGGCTCTTTATCCCGGTGATACTGACATGGAAGCCAATATGGCACTGATACCACCTTATCAAAGTCTTTGGATTTATGCTAATGACGCAACATCGCTTACTATAGATCCTTCGCTTCAGACGCATGGCCTTGAAGGTGCCATGTTAAAGAGTGCTTCGGTACATCCTGACTCCACTGATATTATTCGTATTGTATCAAGCAACGGGATTGGTCGCGATGGGGCTGTTGTTTACTTTTCGGATAATGCGGTAGAAGGAAGTGATGCGGGTGATGCGCGTAAATATTTTAACGGGTCTAAAAATATTCCCGAAATATTTTTTCAAACGGATGGGCGTTCCTTGTCAATTAATGGGTTGCCATATTTTGACGGGGATTATGAACTTCCCATAAGTGTTCGTAACCGGGTTGCCGATGATGTTACGCTGACATTTGATTTATCGAAGTTTAATGAACATATGGAGGTGTACTTGTTGGATAATATTACAGAAACTGAAATAGATTTACATGAACAAACCGCTTATACCTATACCCCTTCGGTAATAGGAGATAGTAACGATCGTTTTGTGTTGTCTTTTAAGGTGTCAGAATCGTCTGTTCAGGAAGTCGCGACTTCGGTTGCTGAAGTTAAAGAGGAAACCGATGTGCCCGGGATTAATATTGTAGGGGTAAAAGGACGTGCCATCGTTAGTATTGATCGGGAGTTGTTGTTAGATGGCTTCGGGCGTATAGAAGTGTATTCTTCATTGGGCGAGAAGCTGAGCGAGTCGGAAGCACGTACCAATAAAACATTTCTGGTATTACCCGATCAAGCCGGGGTTTATGTGGTGGTGGTTTCTGCCAGTGGGCAACGGGAAGTGAAGAAGTTATTGAAATAGTGAAGGGTGATAAAAGCGGCTTTGGCCGCTTTTGTCGGTTTTGGGTAAGATCATCGTTGCTATTTTTTGGACTACGAGGGAAGACGTGTTGGCCAACGATGATTTTTGTCCTTTTAACAGTTGCTTCGTTTAGAAATTAGCTGTCATTATTAACCTAAAAGAATATATTTTTTGTAATCGTTTAATTTTTAACGATTGAGAGTTTGCTATTAAAACGAATGAATATGAATAACCTTTATCTGAATCTACTGCGCAAGTCTGCTAATGGAACCAGACTTTCTGATTTATTGTTAATGCCCTTTAGACTCATTGCAGTCGTTACCTTTATGTGGTTGTTGGGCAGTTCCTCTTTTGCTCAGACAGATGAGGTGGTCACTAAAAGTTCGTCCGGAAATTTTACCGTACCCGACGGTGTTACGACTATTACTGTTGAAGTATGGGGCGCCGGCGGTGGTGGTGGCGGATCTTCATATAACAGGTATGGCGGTTCCGGTGGCGGTGGCGGTGGTTACACCAAAGGGATTCTGACCGTGACTCCGGGCGCAACAATAAACTATACAGTAGGGGATGGAGGTAGTGCCGGCGCGCGTAATGGTAGAGATGGCGGTGATGGCGGTTTTTCAGTTTTTGGATCATTGACAGCTACTGGTGGTGGCGGTGGTGGCGGAAATAGAGGAACTGCCGGTGTTGGCGGTAGCGGTTCTGGTGGCAATATAAATAATAGCGGTGATTCTGGCGACACAGGTGGTAACTGGAGTGGCGTCGGAGGTGCTGGCGCTAACGGTGGCGCGGGCGGTGCATCTATTCGCAACAATGAAGGTGAAGACGGTAGTGTCCCCGGCGGTGGAGGTAGCGGAGGTGAAGCTACCAATAGGAATTCCTATGCCGGTGGAGCCGGAGGTGATGGTCAAATTGTTATAACATATACACCCGGTTACCGGGCTGAGATATCAGGCGTGGATGTTGGTTCAACCATTTGGGAGGTTGGTGAAAGCCGGTCTGTTACAATGACGGTGACCAATACAGGTCAGGCGACCTGGAATACAGGTGATGTGCAAGTGATTGCCAGCTGGAACGACGGGACTCAATTTTCAGCCGATGCCGGTGGCCTTGTTCAGGATGCATCTGCAACATACCTATTTTCAGTTACGGCGCCTTCTGTTCAAAGCACAGAGAATATTACCTTTTCAATTGTTCGAAATGGAATGATAGTCGCGGAGATAACATCCGAGCAGTTAAATGTTGTTCCTTCAATAACTCGTTATTATTCCTATAAATCAGGTGATTGGAACGAACCTACCACATGGACGCATGACCCCAGCGGTACAACACAGGTGTGCGAAACCGTGCCCAACGAATATGCTGAAGTTTATGTGCTGGCAGGACGTACGGTCACTTTACCAGGTGATGTAGGTGTGTCCAATTTAAATATTTCCATTGCCGATGGTGGTGTTCTAGACATGAGTACACATCAGTTTTCATCCGGATTGCTTTATTTACGAGGTCAGGGAACTTTACGGCTTGCTTCACTCTTTTTCCCGTCAGCCACAACCAATACTTTTGTAGATGAAAGTGGTGGTACCACCGAATATTACAATAATGCCAATTTTGAATGGGGCACCTCTTCCCAGGGCACCTATTGCAATTTGGTGTTAAATGCTTCGGGGGTCACTGCCTCGCAGATGCGTAATATTACCATTAATGGTAATCTGGTGTTGAAGAACGGTACTTTTAGTATCGGTAATAGCAGTTCAACGGTTTTGCGAAGTCTGATTGTAAAAGGTGATTTACAGGTTTATGCCGGTGCTCAACTGAAGGTGGGTGCGGGTAGTACCAGTACTGATGATTTGAGCGGCTCTGTAATTGGATCATATCCTGATTATTATATTAATAACTCGCACCGGGTTGAGCTTTATGGTGATTTTACCAATAACGGCACGGTTCGCTTTACCAATCAAACGATGCCGGATTACAACAGTTTCCCTGATGAGGGATTTGCAACGGTATTTTTTAGAGGGGCTAGTGATAACACTCTCTATTGTAACGGCACGACTGATTTCTATAATTTGGTGCTTGATAAAGGTTCTGATCAGACGTTTAAATTGACCGTTAATTCGACGACTTACAGTCATTTCAGACTGTTTGGACGTACTGACCAGGGTGGAGAAGATGGGGGAACTGATCCGTCACTCAAAAAGGCATTATGGATTAAGACGGGTACTTTGTCATTGGAAGGTTTGACTGTTATTCCTTCACTCACAGAGGGGAATTCAGGCGGTAATCCCAATAGTGATTATTTTATCCCGGCCAATGGTGCTTTGGAGCTCAATGGGCCTGAGGTTATTGTGTTATCAACGGCCGATAGTTATCAGGAGATTAATGCAGCCTACGGAGTTTCGGCTACCAGTAACAACGATGTGGGATTGGCACCAAGTGGAGGCGCACAATCTTTTTCTATCTATGGTAAGTTGGTTATTAACGACGGCTATCTGTCAACGCGCGAATCCGGTGGTATTATTACCTGGGATGTTGCTTCCGGTCAGTTGGAAATAAACGGCGGGTATCTGGATACCAAACAGATACGTGCCGCAGGTGGCTCTGAAGGGAAATTTAGTTATCAACAAGCAGGCGGAACCGTGGCTTTACGTGGGCGTTATCAACGTACGCCGTCAGCGTATACCTCGGTATCCGATTTGAGAGCCAATACGGTGGCTACGATTAATACGGCCATTAATAGTACAGTATTGGATGGAAGTAAGGCTACTTTTAATGTCAATTCTGCAACCAATGTCTTTATAATGTCCGGCGGTACCATTCAGATTTATGATGTGTCGGGCGATAATGGATATGCGGTTGATATATATGCCGGCGTCAATAATATTAATGTGACAGGCGGAACCATTGAATTTTTGCCGTTGACAGGGAGTACTGATTTTATTATACGCAGCAATGCACCTTTTGGAAATATGGTTTTGAACCGGTCGGCAGGTACTTCCACACTTACGTTAGGATCCGGTTATCCTTTAACAATCTTGAAAAATATAACACTGACCAAAGGAATCTTCTCCGCTAATAGCGAAGATGTTACTGTAGGTGGAAATTTCACGGTTAGTGCAGATGCAACTTATAACTCAGGAACCAATACAACGACATTTAATGGTTCCGGAAACCAGTTGTTTACGGTTAATGGCATCATTAATAATGGTGCTGCCGGGCTAAATAATCTGACGGTGACTAAATCAGGCGGTTATTTAAAGATGGCCGGCAGCAACGCACTGACGGTACTAGGGGATTTCGATCTCGCTAAAGGTGCTTTTAACGACGGTGGGCTGGTTTTATCCGTGGCCGGGAATGTGGTTAACTCAGGTATTCACACTGGAGACGGCTCTATATTGTTAAATGGATCCTCAGCTCAAACCATCAGTGGTGATGGTGATGGTATTTTTCAGAATCTGACACTTATCAATACCAATAGCGACGATGCCCCCGTATCTTTGGCTGCCAATACCACTGTTAACGGAGTATTGACCTTTGGTAGTGATAAACATCTGAATATTGGAATCTATAATTTAAAGATGGGGGCTGATGCCTCGTTTAACAGTGCCGATGCTTCCAGCTATGTGCGTACTGCCGGTACGGCTGGCGATGGTGGTATTACAATGACCTATGATGCCGTTGAATCGAAAGTCTTCCCGGTAGGTGTTGCCGATTATACGCCGGCGACCCTGGGTTTTTCTTCGGCTCCCGATACTTATGGGACTGTTACGGTGGTTCCGGTTAATTATGAACATACGGTAACTTCAACCAAAGGCATCTCATTGAGCTATTTTTGGCGCGTTAAATCTGAGGGTATTACAGGTTTTTCCGGAAAAGTAACGCATAGCTTTGAATACAACCAAAGTAATGTGGCCGGTACAGAGAGTAATTATGTACCTGCCGTTTACGATGCTACTAATTACACATGGAGCTACGGTTCAACGGCCAATGTTGACGCAACTAATAATGTGATAGCAGATTGGACAAGTCCTACTCAAAGTTCGGATTTTCTAAATGGCGATTATACCGCCGGTGCATCTGGCGCTTTTGGTACCCCGACTATTTTTTACAGCAGGCAAACTGGCCTATGGGGTGATAGAGATACCTGGTCAACCACAGGGCATGATGGCTCCAGGGCCTCGAGTGTTCCTGGCGAGGGCGATGTCGTTATTATTGGAGATGGAGATACGGTTTCTTTGGATAGAACAGAGAGAAATACATGGTGGGGAGATGATTGGAATACGAAAGATGAGGATGTCCGAAATTGTGCCAGCTTGCAAATTGAAGCAGGTGGAGTTTTAGATGTAAAGTATAGTCCTTCCAGTAATTTTGGTATGGTGCTGTCGCATCCCAATGGAAATGGTTTATTAAGGGTGAGCACCCAGTATAGTTCTGGTGGTATCTTTGAGTTTCCAAATGGTGATTTTTCGGAGTTTAATACTCAGTTGGGAACGACTGAGTTATATACCATTAATGAAGTTGCCGGAACGACCTATTGGTTACCCAGTGATGTTGACAATTATGGAAATCTTACGATTTCGCCTGCAGGGGGCGCAAATATTATTTTTGGTAATACTGACTTAACCATCTATGGCAATTTGGTAACCCATGGTAGTAGTTCCGAATCCTGGTTTTTGCCAACGTGGAATTCAAATTATCCAGAAGCACCTTATGCCCGTAAAGCTAAGACAATTGCCATTAATGGTAATTTGGATATACAGGGTGGCGCATTGATTTTTTATGGGAATTATAATTTTGCCCAGAATTTTGTGATTGATGGTGATCTAATTGTCGGGGAAAGCTCCGGAATCATGGTGTACAGTAATGCTTATAGTCAAAGTATTAAAATCGGGGGGGATTTAATTAATAATGCATCGTTTGGTGGAGGCGAAAATGCTTACCGGGGATGTAATTTTACTGATATCCCGTTGACTTTTTTCGGTGATGACAATGCTTTAGTTACCAATGAGTCGGGTTCACCTTCTACCATTTTCGACGAGGTGACAGTTAATAAAGGTTCTTCACAGGCAACCACATTAACCATTGATATTGAAGGTGATCTGGAGACCCCTGTTAATGACTGGTTGACACTGGAAAATGGAACACTTAAATATGAGCGTAATAATCCCAATTCAGATTTCAGTATTACCACAAGTAGTACGTTTACCATTCCGCCAACGGCAGGATTATGGATTGATTATGTTAAAGGAAGTAACAACAAGCGTGTGCTTTTGGCAAATGGGAATTCAAACACCAATGATGTGTATTTAAATGGTAAGCTGACCGTTGTTAATGGAGATGTTTATGTGGGACCTGTTTCTGCACCGAATTATAATAACGATATAGAGTATTCCGGCGGAGGTGCTTCAGCCATTGATGTTCGTGGTGGTCAGTTGGTTATTAATGGTCAGATTCGCCGTAACGTTTCTACCAATAGTGGTATTTTAAGTTATACTCAAAGTGGAGGTGAAGTTATCATTAATGGCCGTAACGCCAATACTACCAATGCCAAGTTGGAAGTGCTTAATACCGGAAGTAAGTTTAATATGTCGGGAGGTACGTTAACACTCATTCGTGGTGGGGGCGGCGATGCTTATGGCGATTTGTATTTGCGACCGGCCGCTTCGTCGGTTACCGGGGGTGGTATTATTTTTGCCAATGAAGAAAGTGGCTATGCCGCAACTTATCTGCTCGATGCTAACGTTCCTCTTAACAATATTACGGTGACCGGTTATGAGGCAAGTGACCTTGATGCGACCGTTGAATTATTGGTAAGTCCGTTGACTTTGAATGGTGATTTGATTCTGTCAAATGTCAACAGTATTTTCGACGCCAACAGCAATTTTAATATCAATCTGACCATTAATGGTGATTTTGAAAATAACGGATCTTACAATCATTATGAAAATCTCACCACTTTTGGTGGTGGCACACAGGAATTGAGAGGCTCTTCGTCTACTTCCTTTTACGATTTGAAGATGAGTTCTGTCACTTCATTGACTTTTAACAAGGATGTGACTGTTTATAATGATATGGAGTTGGCTTCGGGCGCGGGTTCGTTGCTGCTGGATGCCAATACAGTTACCTTAAATGGCGATTTGATTAATAAAGCCACTTTTGTCAGTCAGGATGCAGCTGGTGGTGTGATGTTGTCGGGAGGCAGTGAGGAACACCAGATCTCAGGTACGGGAACATTTGATCGTTTGGAATTAAATGATTTGTATGGGGCCCGATTGCTCAATCAGATTTCAATGAATAGAAATCTGGTTCTTACTTCCGGCGTTTTTAATATTAATAAATATTTATTGTCGCTGGGTCAAAATGCCATCATTGAAGGAAGCAATTTTAGCTCATCAAAGATGATTTCTTCCGATGGTGTCTATAGTAATGTTGGAATTCGTAAGTTGTTTCCTAAAATAACCTCCGCTACTTCGTTTACATTTCCAATGGGGCTGGGTAGCAAATATACACCGGCTGTATTAAATATTAATAATAATGGAACGGCCGGATATATACGGGTAAACACGATTAATTCCAAACATCCGTCGGCGATGAGTCCTTATCGGGTGCTTAATTATTATTGGGAAGTTGAGAATACCGGAATTTCAGGTTTTTCCGGTGAACTGTATTTCCACTATAGTCAGGATGATGTCATGCAGGACAATAGTGATGAGGGGAATTATGTAGCAGCCCGATTACTAACGCCTTCCACCAGTTGGTCAAAGGCATCGGCCGGTGCTGGCACTGATAATGTGGATGAAGCTAATAATGTTATTTCTTTCAGCGGATTGAGTGATGTTAATGGCGAATATACGGCTGGTCTTGATGAGGATATTCCGGATGAAGTTCCTACTTATGAGGCGAATGTTACCGGGGATTGGAACGATGCGTCTATTTGGACGCCCGTGGGAACGGCTCCTGATTGTCCCGATGGAGGTCCAAATGGAGCGGTTGTTATTATCAATTCAGAGGTTTCGGTTACAGAGAATTATCGATTTGCCTATAAAACGATTATTAACTCAAAACTGATCATTGATAAAGATACTTATGGTCATAACCTGGGCCTGGTTGAAGGCTCCGGAACCTTGTATATGGAGGATGCGCTGATGCCAGCCGGGCGTTATACTGCGTTTTTTGATTGTAGTGGTGATGCGACATTGGAGTTGGGAGGTAATTCTGATTATAATATTGTGGCTGATTTGTTTACAGCTATTCCTAATTTAAAAATTTCGGGTAGCGGGTCGCGTATTTTACCAAATGTTGATCTTACTGTTTGTCATAGTTTGGTGATTGACGGCGCAACCCTCGATAATAGTGTTAACAATAAAAAGCTGAATATAAAGGGTACATTCGAGCGGTATAACGGCGGTCGATTTATCGCAGGCAGCGGTAGTAACGCAACGGTGAGTTTTGCTGGTGATGCTGCACAAACGGTTGGTGGAGCGACGGGCAATTTTGACGGTGACAATGCTTTTTATAATCTAGAAATAGCCAATGCCAGTGGACTTACGCTTAATGGAGCGACCGATGTTTCAGGTAAGCTCATGCTGACCAATGGTTTGATTCATACCGAATCTGACGCGCCTTTAACTGTTACAAATACTTCTTCAAATAGTGTTTCTCCAGCCGGAGGTACGGCCACTTCTTATGTTGATGGACCTATGATTAAGCGTATTAGTCAGGGTAGTTCCTTTAATTTCCCGGTAGGTGACGAATCTGCATTGGGCAATAAATTGACATTAACAGCTTCTCAAACCGGAACGGTTGACTGGACCGTTACCTATTTTTCACCCAATGACACGTATGCGCAGTATGCTTCTCCATTGACTTATGTCAATTCCAAAGAATACTGGGATATTTCTGCGACTTCCGGTAATGCTGCTGTGGTTAATATAGACTGGGATGACGTTAGTGATATAACGCCACTGATTACGGTTAGTGGAACTGATGATATGCGGGTGGCTAGTTATAATGCCACATCGTCACAATGGAATGAAGTGGCATCGTCCGCCTCGGGAACCGATTATGACGGTACCGTAAGTAGTGCTTCACGTATTGAAATTCCGGTCTCAGGTAGCATTAGTGTTACCACAGCCACTGTTAATACGGTTAAACCAAAGGCTAAATTTACGCCTACAGGTGATCTTTGTGGTGAAACTTCTGGCATACCTGTTACATTTACTTCGTCCGATCCCATTGGTTTTGATTATGTCTTAACCTATTCGATAGATGGCGTAGAGCAAGCTCCGGTGACAGTCTCTGCTGTTCCATATGTTTTGCCAACTGATCAGGCGGGCGATTATCAATTAATCAGTTTCTCGTATAACACCGGAGCGGCTACAGGAGCCGTAGATAAGTCAGTTGTAACTGTTTATGCTACGCCTACAGCAGCTATTGCCGGAGCAGATATCTCCTTATGTGGTGATAATGAGGCTACGCTGGCTGCCAACAGCGCTGTGGTTGGGACGGGTTTATGGACTATTATCTCAGGTGATGGTGGTACTGTGATCAACCCGACTTCTGCTGACAGCGAGTTTAGAGGTGTTAATGGCAATGCTTATGTGTTACGCTGGACCATTAGTAACGGAGCTTGTAAGTCCTGGGATGATGTATCAGTGGTATTCCCATTGCTTGCAGCACAACCGGGTGAATTTATAACTTTCGATTCTGAGGTTTGTGGCGGTTCTGAAGATGTATCCTACGTGGTACCTTTGGATGCAACAGTTAACTATATTTGGAGTTACTCCGGATCGGGTGTTACTGTCAACGACACAGATAACAGCGCTTTGTTAACTTTTGAGAATGATGCAACCGGTGGTACCCTTAGTGTAACAGCCGAGAATAGCTGTAACACAAGTGCGGCACGCGAACTGGAGATTACTGTTAATCCTGTTTCATCTGTAACGTTGACGTCTGACGATGATGATAATGTTTTTTGTGTCAATAATCAGGCAACGTTTACGGCTCAAACTAGCGAAGGAAGTTGGTCTTCATTCGATTTTCAAATGGATGGCAGCTCTGTACAGGATGGTTCTTTCACCTCTGTGGCTATGCAGAATCTTTTAGATAACCAGAAGATTGTGGTCGTTGGTCAAACCGATAAGGGCTGCAAAGTTGTAAGTAATGAGATAACAGTGACTGTTAATGCCGTTCCCGGGTTGTGGATTGGTAATGCAGACTCCGATTGGTCAAATAGTGAAAATTGGTGTAGTGATGTGGTGCCGGCCAGTGGTTCAGATGTTACTATCGCCTCTGAAATGAAGCATCCGGCTGTTATTTCAACATCTTATGATTTTAATGATCTTACCATTAACGCCGGTGGTTTATTGACTTTAACATTAGGTTCTAAGGTAAATGTAAATGGCGATTTAACCATTAAGGCTGAAGGTGGTTTAGTTCTGGAAAATACAACAGGAGCTGATGGATTGGCTTCATTGATAACCAATGGTTCGGTTACGGGTAAGGCAAAGGTTAGATTGACTTTGCCAACCAATCAATGGTATTATTTGGCTAGCCCCATGAAAAATGCCACTTTTGCTGACTTTGGTGCAGAATATGAAGGGGCTAAAGTTTATTTGGAAAGAGGTGGATGGATAAAATACGATGCTTCTGCAACAAATCCTACCATCGAAAATGTCGAAGGGGCCTTGGTTAAATATACAAATTCGGAATCTGAACGTACTATTGAGTACACCGGCACCTTGAATTCGGAAGAGGTGGCTCGTACTTTAGATGTGAAAAAGTATTATCTGTTTGGGAATCCCTATCCCGCTTCGTTAAACTGGCAGGATGAAAGCTGGGCCCGACCGAATATTCAAGGTACTTTGTGGTATCGTACCCGGGTGAATGAGGAAATGGCCTTTGTTACCTATAACCGTTTCGCGCCTGAATATGCCAGGGCTGCTTTATATCCCGATGATGTTAGCATGTTTAATGAAGAGGAGTTGGCTTTGATACCACCTTATCAGAGTGCGTGGATTTACGTCGAGGGAACGACTTCCGTTAATTTTGTGGTTTCGCCTAGTCAACGATCTCATGGATTGTCTGGTTCATTATTAAAAAGTAGTAGCGTTAATAAGAGCAGCTCTTCCTCTGATGTGGATGTGTTGCGTATCGTTTCAGCTAATACCAGCAGTAGAGACGGAGCTGTGGTTTACTTTTCAGATGAGGCGACAGTGGGTTCGGATGCGGGTGATTCACCTAAATATTTTAACAGTTCTACCAAAATACCGGAGGTTTATACCACTTCTGAGGGTCTAAATTTTGCTATTAATGGGCTGCCTAAGTTTGAAGGTCCTTATGATTTACCTTTGGTTGTGCGTAATCGAGTCGCTGGGGAGGTAACACTCACATTTGAATTGTCGAAATATTATACGGATGACGTGATTGAGTTAAAGGATAATTTATTGGATAAAACAGTGAATCTTCGTGAGACCAATGAGTATACTTATACGCCGGTTACTTTGGGCACCAATAGCGATCGTTTTACAGTCCGATTTAATGCACCGCCAACAGAGGGGAATGATGACGATGTTACAACAGGAATTGAAGATTTATTAGGGGAGTCTGACGTTGCCGGAATTAATATTGTAGGTGTTAATGGTCGTGCCATTGTTAGCATCGACAGAAAGCTTTTGACCAATGGTCCCGGCTCAATTGAAGTATATACAGTTAGTGGATCTAAAGTCAGTGAATTTAAAGCGAATACCAACAAGACATTTATCGTTTTACCGGAAAATTCGGGTGTCTATTTGGTCGTTGTTAAGGCAAATGGTTTGATCGAATCGAAGAAGTTGGTTCGATGAAACGACCATTATAACTGGTTGATTGGTTAAGTTTATAGGCGGGGAAGTCTGAATTTGTAGTGTAATTCAGTTCTTTCCTGCCTTTTTATTGTAGGATGCGTTTGAATAGAATTTCGATCTTGTTTGTCTGAAAACTTCGGAGACAGATGAAACGAGCCTTTCACAAAGGGGGATGATTATTCCGGCGAGTTTCATGTGACCTTAACAACCAAATTATAAACATATGAAACAGAACTATGAGTAAGATTGTTGCCAACAAAGAAAGATGGCTATTTTGGTGAGTTTTTTATGTTTATAGGAAACAAATTATATGCACTTGTCATGTGAGGCATTTAAAGCTTGAAAAATGCGAGTTAATTATGCCTGTCCAGAAACTAATTCGTTGACTTTAGACAAACCCTAATTAGATTTTGAAGTGAGTATACAAAAAACATTCACCTGGCAGATGTAAACAAAGAGAAATTAGGAGCTATGTCAAATTGACCATTCGGACACATTTTGATCTGTTTATAATGCCGACAGCATTTCGACTACGCTTTTGTCGGGTTTAAAGCCCAGGGTATAAACAGGAACTTGACGCGTGATATCGAGTATCAGGTCCAGGTGGTCAGATGTCATTTGTTTATCGTAGAAATGTTGGATGCAGTTACTCATAACTCTCATGGCAGCAGAGATACCTTCAATTTTTTCTAATTCATTATTTGGAGATTGTCGGATGAGAAAGATCTCATTGACCGCTGCTATTTTGGGTTTATCGGCATACCACGCCATGGGCGTATTGAACATATACCATTTCCCCTCAATTTTTTGGAGCCATAACCGATCGTCGTTTACAACTGAAGCACCATAATTTTTCCATAACCCTGCCATTGTGGATTTGCCGGTGCCTGACACAGCGGTAAAGATCCGACCGAATGTGTTGAGTTCGACGCCAGACGCATGTATCAAGATGCCACCTGTCAGATGAGCCATATATACATATATTAACGACCCTAACGGGTGAGACAATGGATCGATGACCAATGGCTTTGATTTTATTATTGGCTCAAAATAGAGGTTTATTTCGCTTGTTTTCGGATTTATTATTGCGGTTGCCTCTTTAACTATTTCGTGTTGCTGAAATAGTATTTGAATCGCAATTATTTCCTTCTTTTTTAAGATGAACCAGTCATATGGTATTTGCACATCATCGAAAGACTGTCCGGAAAAAACAAGGTTATAACCTTCTAATAAGTTGGCCGGTTGTAAGGATGCGATTCCTTTTAGATTAATCGAAGGGAGAATAATTGGTGTTATGAAATATTTTCCAACGAAAGGTTTCAATTGGATAGCTTTACCAGCCTTTATTTCCAAACTGCATGCCGCGATGTAATATTTCATAGCTGCTGTGACTATCGGTAATCGGGCGAAGAACCGCCAAACGGATCATCCGTGGTTGGGCTGTCGGGGAATAATTTTTTTTTTGAATCTGATGGTAAAGATGATGTTTCAGGTTCCACTGGCGGTGTAGACTGTGCCAGCAGAGTGCTATAATTATCAATACCAACCTCTACAATTAAAGGAGATTGGTAATTTTTTTTAATTTTATGGCTTCTGTTTTGAGTCATGTAGTCGTCTTGCGCAAAAAAATATCAGGATTGAGGTTCTATAATTCCCTTTAAAATAGCATTTTCAATAAATCTCTCCACATCCTCCTGCAATCTTTCCCTTTGTACGTTATAAGTTTCTAAAAGTTGCGAAATGATCTCTTCAACGGTATTTTGTCCATTCATAGCTTCCAGAATGGAAATTCCGGTATCGTTGAGTGTCAGCACTTTTGTCATATCAGCTACGCTGTTTACCAAAGGTACCAAAACCATCTCATTATCAACTTTTCGTGTAACAAATGATTCCTTTTTAACTATATAGATTTCCCTTAGGCTCATTATTTTCGGTGCGCAACAATTTCAGCGTGTAAATATGGTAAAAAATGATGAATATCTATGCCTTAGGCGTTGAACTGTTAATGATTTTTGATGAATTATATGTTTTTTTTGATGAATGAGATTTTTTTTCTTATTGAACGGTAAAATTACATTGGTAAGTAGTGCGTAGAGGCTGTTTGTAAATATAAAATCGGCGTTATATTTAATCTTAAAGTTTTTATTTGTGACCGGGAACTTAAATTTCAGTCTTTGAGGAATACCAATGTTTATTGTTTCTCATTGATGGATTTTATCACGCAACCCTATCACTCGTGTTTCATCTTACGAAAAAAAAGGAGGATTCAAAGATGAATAGAAATGTTTTAAGAACAGCCATATTGCTGTTAGGAGTCCTGTTTTTACAGGCTTGTGAAGATGATAATGACTATTCGATGGATCATTTTTGGGTGACCACAGCAACTATCGATCGGTCGGGAAGCGTGCATCCCTACTTAATCGTCACTGATAATGGCGATCGGTTGTTTCCCTCTGCCTCAGTCGTTAAAGGTTTTGACCCTGATGACGGGCAACGTATTTGGGTTAATTACACAATTCTTGGTGATGCCGCTGATGAGTTCGATTATTATGTAAAGATTAATGACGTTAGTGAGATTTTAACCAAAGGTGTATTCACTCTAACGTCATCTACCGCTGATTCCATTGGCAACGATCCGGTAAAGATTAAAGATGTTTGGTTGTCGGGGAATTATCTGAATGTTGGTTTTGTGTATGGAGGTGGTGGCGCTATTCATTTTATAAATTTGATACAGGAGGAGAGCAAACCTTTAAATGATGATGGCTATCCCATTTTAGAATTTAGACATAATCGCAATCAGGATTTATATAATTATGCCATGAAAGGGTGGGTCTCGTTTGATTTATCTGATTTCAGGGAGGCCGATTCAGATTCTTTTGTATTTGAATTAAGAGCCAAGTCTTTTAGTGGTGAAGAACCATTTGAGAAGTTGATGACCCTGACGTGGAATCAAGATTGAGATAGATTTGAGGCTGTTTTTATATTGTCTGTTTATGAAAGGGGCTTTCTGAATACCAGATTTTTTTCTTGACTTTGTTTTTAAAATGATGGATTTACTCTGAGGCAGACAAAGAACAAGTATTTTTTATTCGCCGGTCTTTTGAAAGGACCGGCATTTTTTATCTGAAGTGGTTTCTATGGTGTTGTGCTTCTTTATTCTGTAGTTGCTTTATTTTTTTTGCGGAGTCGTTTCCGAACAGCTACTGCCGTCAGGTTGGATGTTGACAAGTGCTTCAATATTAATTTGTTTTTCCAGAAGGTCATGAAGAGTATAAGAGCGGAAATAGTTGGTGATTATTTTGTCAAGTCCTAACCAGAATTGTTTCATGGTACAATAGGACTCTTTTTCGCAGACGTATGAAGGCGCAATGCAATCAACGACGTAAGTTTCGGCTTCCAGAGCATTAAATAATTCCAGGAGAGATATTTGGTTGGCTGGTTTGGTGAGGATGTAACCACTTTTTTTCCCTTTTACGTTCATGATGAGGTTGGCCGTTTTTAGTGCCAGAATGATTTGATCCAGATATTTTAGGGATAAATCCTGACGTCGGGATATCTCCTTTTGATAGATTCCATTATTGTTGGTCTCTCTTGCAATTTCAAGTATTGCTCTAATTCCGTATCGAGTTTTGGTAGTGATTTTCAAAATTACTTATTATTAGTTTGTCTTCCAGTACGAGACCAAATTTAACAAATACTTCGTCTTTAACCTTAATCATCCCCATGAATTTGCTAGGTGGGTGTAGATCAAAATCGGTTAAATTAAGTGTTATAGCGCCTTTTAGATGAAGAGAATGGTTGTGACAGATTTGAAATGTGCCCGGGATCTCATATTTTTTACTGGTGCCGGCCAGTTGAATGGTGATTTTTGTGTTTATTTGGTTTAGGCTGTCCTGCTTCCACCAGATGTCCGGTGGCGTTTCTATTGTAATTTGTATTTCCGGATGTTGGTCTGCTTTGATCAGATGTATAAAGTCCTCGTACATCATAGGTATTGATGGCACGAAATTGCTGGCCAGGATCTTTAGGATAATGGTGTCCTTATCCTGATTAAAGGAGATTTCTTTTGTCTGCCAATCGTTTATAAATTGTTCGAAATAGAATTGATTTACGTTCGAAGAGCCTTCAATTCGTACAAAATTGGAACACTCAGTTTGTGAAGTGTTTTTTGATGCTACCTGGGCTTCGATTACTGGTGATATTAACGTTGTAACAAGTATAGTTGGAGCTAGTAATAAAAGTCCAACTTTTGCATTCTGTTTTTTTCCAAAATGATCATTTGTTGTCGTAGATTTCAATCTCCCGGACTTAGCCAGATTTGAATTTGAACATTTTATTTCAAGCACTTGCGTTTTCTTACTAATATTAATTAGTTCAGTCCTTAAAATAAATTTTGCGGTCTCTAAACGGCAATTGACGATTGCCATGATAACTCTTTTTATTGGCGAGTGCATGACTTCGACTATTATGTTATAAGAAACTGTCTGCTAAGTTTAATCGTTTTTTAGTAAGCTCGATTTATTGCTTGTCAGACAGTCTCTCATTGTTTAAAATTGTTTTTAGAATGAAATTGCAGCCTCAATTACAACTCCATTGAATTTTCCACCATCAATGGCACCGTGAGCGATGCCCTCATATTTTTGATTGACATAGTCGAGTTTAACCACAACATATTTGATCATATTCCAGCCGCCACCAAGATTATAACGTTCAACTGTGGAATCCGATAATTTGTCTTCTACCTTGTTCCAACGACCGCCTACATAGAAATCGCCAATGTGATAAATGGCCTGAGCTGCCAATTGTGAAAATTCCTGATCGGTGGTGCCTTTAGCACCTTTCATTGTCTCGTATATTCCAAATAATTGAAGATCATTGACCTCAAAAAACAGGTTAGCCATGTAGGCATTCATTTCAGTTTGGTTGGCTCCCGGACTCCATCGGCCTGAGCGGAAGTTGGCATCTGAAGTGTTATTTGATGGTGTTGTGGCATCGTACAATTGCATCACATTGTAGTATCGGGCTCCTGCCCGGTCACCATCCCACAACGTTGCACCACTGTGCCCGTCGCCTACGTGAAAGCCAGACAGGGTGGCCCGTAGTCTCATATTTTCGTTTAGTTGGGTGTCGTAGCCCAGCTTCCAGTTAAACACAAGATCTTCGCCCAGATCGCCGCCCCGGCCGTAGTTCATACGTCCATTGTTTGCTCCCACAACAGCTAGAATGCCGTTTTTGCGGAATGCGAATTCCATACCTGGGTTGGTGGTGTATGCATCCATAATCCAGTTGCCCACAAATGGGTTTTTGGTGACAGCCGCATTGGTGCTGCGGAAAAAATGCGCGTCACCATAGTCAGGCATCATAACGCCGGCCTTTATCGTTACGTATTTCATTATTTCATTGGCAGCCGGCAGGAAGGGTAGATAATCAATAAGGAGGTAACCACCTTCAACCCATGCTTCGTTGTGGTGCCTGGATGACATAAATGTGTTCATAGTCAGTCGAATACCCGGCGCCAGATCGGCTATGATATCCATATTTGCTGTGGGCAGATTGATGTTTTTTTTCAGGTCGATAAGCTCGACATCGGCTTCATGACTTATGCCCTGATATTGCAGCGCAAAATCGGCTCCAACCTTTACTTTCAGATCTTTAAAATCTTCAGGATTTAATTTGTCTTCCTCAAATTGTGCATAAATACCAATGCCAATTGATAGCATAAAAGCCATCAGTAGTGTTCGTCTTTTCATGGTTTTCATAGTAAAAATTTTTATCTGATTTATTTGAAGGTGGTCTTGAATTCGATGGTGACTTCATCGCCGGATTTGATAGCTCCCATCATCGCTTTGGGAGGTTCAACGCCAAACGACGTCATTTTTAGTTTAATTGTTCCTGCTATATTTATTTCTTTACTCCCGGTGATATGGCCTGAAACATTGAGTAGTACAGGTTTTGTTTGTCCTGCAATGGTCATATTCCCTTTTACCTGAGCGGTGAATCTGGACGTTTGTGTTTTGATGTCGGAAGTTTGTTGAAAAGAGATGGTTTTAAATTTTTCGCTTTTCAATGCTTCATACGCTTTATCGTCCATTGATGAGGACTCGCTTTTTAAATTCTCAGTAATTATTGTAACAACTGCATTGGAAATGGTTGTTATTCCTTCGTTATCTAGAGTCATGGTGGCGCTTGCCTTAAATGTGTTGGCTTCCATTTCCCAGTCGTGAATGGTTGATGTTCCGGCAACAACAATATCCCCTTTTGTACAATTTAGTTGTTGTTGGGCTAACAATGGGAAAGTTGAAGTTATGAGCATTAAAAGCAAAATGCTTTTTCTAATTTTCATAATTATAGATCTTTTCTTTATTGTTAAACATTAGTGTTTGATACTAAAACTAGAGTAAAGGTAGGATAAAGTTAAGCCAAAGCAGTACTTTATTATCTGTTTTGCGACATGTTTTTATGGAGTATTCTCTTATTGGTTTGTTTAGTAGTGTGTTATAATAGTGTGTGAATGTAAGTTAGGCGTAATTGAATTCAAATATACGTTAATAGTTTTTTTTTGATATATTTATTAATGTGTTGTATTGTAGTATTTTATGATGTTTTTTGTCCGTTTGTATTTTGGGAAGTACTTAAATATATATTGATATTGAATTATAAATGGTTTTAAATCGAAAGAAGGTTATTTCAAGTCTGTCCATAAACTAAGTGTTTGAAATATAAAGTTCAAATACGAGGCTCGCGAAGTCATAAAAATCAAGGGACTGACGAACGAAGTAAAGGCAGAAGCAAAGCTGTTGTTGTGGATTTATCTCATAAATGCTTTGATTATGCTTTACAAGGAGGAAGAAGACGAAGTCAGTTTACTTTTCGTAAATGACTGTTTTTATGACAAGCATAACGAAGTAGTTGACTTTATAGACAAACACAATTTAGTTGTCGTATGTCGTTGTCAACTGTTTATTATATAGAATAACTATATGATGTGATCATATTTATGTCATGCTGTTAATACAAAATTTTGGTGTTAAACCAGGTCTTTTCCCAATCGAAAATGTGCTGATCTATGTTGAATTGACTCACTTGTTTGATTCCTAAAGATTTATGACTATCTGCGTTTGGCATGAGAGGTTGAAAGCCTTGCGGATTTAGGATATAAAAAATTTTCTTTCAGGGCATTGAAATAATTATAAGAACTCCGGAACAAATAGTGACAGTGCAAGGTCTAATCACTCTTTCGTCCCGGAGTCATAAGTTTTAAATGAGAATTAACTTTAGTGGATTTGTGTTGTAAATTATTTTACTAATTTTTCTGTGCTAATTGTTCCATCACTAAAGGTTTTTTTTGTAATATATAGGCCGTTAGGGAGTGTGTTCCAGTTATTGCCCATGTTTGTTCCACTGATGTTGAAGTATTCTACTTTAAGTAAGTCAGCCGTTGCATTTGGATTATTAATGGCCGTTGGCACATAATCGCTAACGATGATATTGTAAATGTTAACGCCACTGCTGGGAGAATAGAGGTAAATGGTTGTTGCTTCTTCCAACGTGTAGTTGATATCAGTTCTTTGGATTGGTTGTTCTTTTGGGGCAGGAGCCTCAGCCAGGATATTGTCTGATGTTCCGGCTGCAATGTTTAAAATTCGGTCGGCTGAGCTGGAAGATGATATACATATGACGGAAATAGTTTTTGGTCCGTCAATCTCGAAGCTTAAGACTCTGCTTAGAGGCATTCCTGTCTCGGCGTCAAAAGAACCTGAACCTCCTAGTTTTAGTCGACTTGTGTAACTAATATCGTCGAGCGTTTTGTTGTTGGCATCGATGACCACTGTGGCATCTTCTGTGGCGTGGATCGTTAGTCCGTCTACAGTAGTTGTCGCTGTTAGCGTTCCCAGATCTTTAAAGGAATCACCTGAAATATTCCATTCCTGAGCCTGGATGTTTATCAGGCTTGACACGGATAACGCAATGATTAAAGAGTAGAATTTTTTCATAATCTTATTTTTAATTAACTATGTAAAATGAAATTATTGTAAAATTATGAATAAGAGAGTTGTTGGATGCGTGTTGAATTATCCAAAAAGGGGAGGTAAATTGTCGGATGTTAGTTTTTGACTTGTTTTTTAAGACTTGCGAAGCCCGATAGATTTGAGTTTACTGGCGTAAATGAATATTTTGAGAGCAAGCATAATCCCTATGTTGGACTTTCCAGCCAACCGTAACTCAATGTTGCTGTTATGTTGACTGGTCATAGCCTTTGAATCATGTTTAATTAAATTTTTAATGCGATTGTGACTTGAGTCGTGGGCTATTATTTTTTTGTTTTCTTTGTGGTAAAATTCATGCCATGAGTTTACTCCTGTTACTTGATTACATAGGGACAATGGTTTTTGCCATGAGCGGTGTGCTGACTGCGGCCGAAAAGCGTCTTGATTTGTTTGGCGCTATGTTTATTGGTGTGGTTACTGCCATAGGGGGAGGCACTACCCGTGATTTACTACTTGGGGTTCAGCCTGTTACGTGGTTGCAATCAGACGGTTATCTCATAGTCATTTTGATTGGTATAATTTTGGCTGTTTTGTTTCGTCGTTTTTTGGCTCAGTTAAGACGAACGTTATTTTTGTTTGACACTATTGGAATTGGCGTTTTTACTGTTATTGGTGTCGAAAAAGCATTGTTGTTGGGTATGCATCCTTTGGTGGCTGTTTTGATGGGCATGACCTCAGCGGTGGTTGGCGGTGTTATACGCGATACTTTGACCAACGATCTGCCGCTGATTTTTCATCGCGAAATATATGCAACAGCGTGTATTGGAGGGGCTATAATATATATATTACTTCGATGGCTTGGAATGGATTCAGCACTCAACCAGATATTTACCGTTGTGGCAATAATCTCTATTCGTTTGCTCTCAATTCATTTCAACTGGTCGATGCCTATTCTCACGATGCCCGATCATAAGGAGGAGGCCTAAAATATCGCTTCCCGGAGAATATGAATAATTTTTGATACAATTATAAATGCTTAAAATAGGTTTATTGTCGGACACACATGGTTTCTTCGATCCTTCTTTTTATAAATTGTTGAAGGGGGTAGATGAGATATGGCATGCCGGAGATATTGGTTCGGAAGAGGTGTTGGATGCAATGGAGAATTTTAAGCCGGTACGGGCTGTTTATGGCAATATTGACGGGACGGAAATACGTCAACGTGTGCCAAAAATTAATAGCTTCGATTGCGAAGGACTTCCTGTTTTTATGACTCATATTGGTGGTTATCCCGGTAAATATGCCCCGGGTATTCGGGAACAATTGTTGCAACAGCGTCCGTCGTTGTTTATTGCCGGACATAGTCATATTTTGAAAGTTATAAATGACCCGAAGCTAAACCTCTTACATGTTAATCCCGGGGCGGCAGGTAAATATGGCTTTCATACTGTCCGAACAGCTGTTCGTTTTGTGTTAAATGAGGCACAGATAAGCGATATGGAAGTGATTGAATTAGCTCATCGTTGAATTTTTTCCTTTTTGAGGGCGCATTGTCCTCTTTTTTTAATATTTTAGGGTATTGAGCTCATAGAGTTGTACGTGAAGTTTCCTCCATTCAATAAAGTGTTGATTATGCTCCATTTGCCTAAATATTTTAATCGGGATATAAGTTGGTTATCTTTTAATTACAGGGTGCTTGAAGAAGCCGCCGATCCTAAATTGCCCTTATACGAGCGGTTGAAATTTTTAGCTATTTATTCTTCCAATTTAGACGAATTTTATAAAGTTCGGGTTGCCGAATACAAATATAATTTCGATCCTGAGGAGCTGGAAGGCATTCAGGGGTCTTCGCCTGTTAAAGTACTAAAGCAGATTAATGCCATTGTTGATCAACAATTGCGTGAGTTTAGTCGTATTTTTCATAACGAAATACTGGCGGGGCTATATAAAGAAGGCCTGATGCTGTATCAGGGTGAAGTGCCGTCGAGTCCCGAACACCAAAAATTTATAAGAAATTATTTTTACGACGAAGTTATTCCCTATTTGCAACCTGTTCTTTTAACAAAAGGAACCCGCTCTTTTTTGAGAGATAATCGACTATATCTAGCAATTCGACTCTACCGGAAGAAGAATACCAAGGATGAAGAAAGACTGAAGCGACGTAGGGCGCGCTATGCTATTGTGAAACTGCCAACCAACGATTTACCTCGGTTTATCCGTTTGCCGGACAGTAATAATCAATATCATTTTTTGTTTTTAGATGACTTGGTGCGTTTTAATCTGCAGGAATTATTCCCCGGGTACGATGTTGAGTCGAGTTATTGCATCAAGCTGTTGCGTGATGCTGATTTAGGCATAGAGGATGAATTTAGCGGTGATTTGGTTGAGAAAATTCGTCGTAATATTGGTCTGCGCAAAGTGGGGGAACCAACACTTTTTACCTACGACAGGGATATGCCCGATGATTTTCTGCATGTGCTGAAGGATACCTTTGGATTATATAAGGAGGATTTGCTGGCCGGCGAACGTTATTTGAGTTTTCAACACTTTTTTTCTTTTCCCAATCCGTTTGCGCCGCGTTTGCAGCTTAATTTACCTGCTCCGTTGCATTCGTCAGAGCTTGATAATTACGGCTCCATGTTTGCTGCTATTAAGGATAAAGATCGTTTGCTGCATTTCCCGTATGAGTCGTTTGATTATGTCTTGCGGTTTTTAAATGAGGCCTCTTCTGACCCAAAAGTGGAAGAGATAAAGGTCACGCAATATCGGGTGGCGACCAATTCAGCTGTTGTGAACGCTCTGATAAGTGCTGCTCGTAATGGCAAACGTGTTACTGTATTTGTGGAGGTGAAAGCCCGGTTCGATGAAGAGAATAATCTTAATCTGGCCCGACTTATGGAAGAAGCCGGTGTACGTATTATTTATAGCTTGCCAGGCCTTAAGGTTCATGCAAAAATGGCGCTGGTGATTCGTCGTGCCGGTGGTGTTCGTAAACGTTCGTATGCTTATCTGAGCACTGGGAACTTTAATGAGAAAACGGCCCGCTTGTATTCCGATTACGGTTATTTTACTTGTAAAGAACCTTTTTTATATGATCTTGAAGAGTTGTTCGAATATTTTGAAAACCAGCAATTAAATATTTCGTTTAAAAAATTGATGGTTACTCAGTTTAATTTTAAAAATGTATTAGCATCAAAAATTGATCGGGAAATTGATATCGCCCGAAAGGGGGGATTTGGTTATATGCTTTTGAAAATGAATGGGATTCAAAATAAGGTGTTCATTAATAAATTGTATGAGGCAAGCGAAGCAGGTGTTAAGATTGATTTGATCATCCGTGGTATTTGCAGTGTGGTTCCAAATCAGCCTTTTAGCCGTAATATCAGAATCATTCGAATTGTTGATAGTTATTTGGAGCATTCACGAGTTTGGGTTTTTGGCGAAGGCGAGCGACGGGAGTTGTTTATGACCTCGGCCGATTGGATGAACCGTAATATTAACCGGCGTATTGAAATTGCTTTCCCGATTGAAGAACCGGAATTACGCGCTGAAGTCTTTAAAATTTTGGATTTTCAGCTAAAGGATAATGTTAAAGCCCGAATTATAAATGAACACCTTGAGAATTGTGTTATACCAGGAAATGGTTTGCCGGTTCGTTCTCAGTGGGAGACCTATAAAATGTTTGAATCGGGTAAACAGATCCTGTGATTTTTTTACTAGAAACGAGTAGTATGTTAAAATTAATTTTAGTGCGACACGCTAAGACAGAGCCTTTGACTGATGCCGGGTCTGATTTTCAGCGGAAATTGAAAAAAAGAGGATGGAGTGATGCCCGTTTGGTGGCTGAAACACTTCAGAAAAGTGGTTATCGGCCTGACAAAATAATAGCCAGCCCAGCTGCCAGAGCCTGGCAAACGGCCACTGTTTTTGCCGGTGTATTTGATTTCCGGGAAGACGATATTGTCTCAGCTCGTTTTTTGTACGACGGTGATACCACTGCAGGGATGCTTGATGGTTTGGCCGAACTTGCCGGAGAAGCAAAAACCTTGCTGGTGGTTGGGCATAATCCCGACATGGCAATGTTAACCATGCATTTAAGTAATGTCAGGCCAGAACGTTTTCCCACAACCGCTTCGGCTGTCATCTCTTTTTCATTATCTGACTGGCACGATATTAATGTGAATACCGGTCGGCTGGAATCGTTACTTATACCCAAAAAACTGAAAGAAGCCAACGATGATCCTAATTAATCAGACGGCGGGCACGGTATTGTGAAGATGAATTGTGCGCCTTTATTCAGCTGTGACACAACACGAATATCACCTTTCATCAGGTTTATCAAATTTTTTGTGATGGAAAGGCCCAACCCTGTTCCACCTGTTACATCTCCCGTTTCTCGTTTAACCTGCTTAAACCGTTCAAAAATTAATTGATGGTTTTCAGGGGCAATGCCACGACCGGTATCTGACACTATAAATGTTATATTTCTGCTGTCCAAAATGTGATAACTTAACTCAATAATACCCTCCTGAGTGTATTTAATGGCGTTGCTGATGAGGTTGTTCAATATTTGTTCCAGTCGATATGGATCAGCAAAAACCATATAGGTTGCACGTGGGCTACCCTTGATTAATCTAAATGTCAGATGGTCCCGTTTATTTTTGTCTATTAGAGTATTGGCAACCAGTGTTATTCGATCGAGCAGCGCTTGAAGGTCAAATATTTCTGGAGAGAGTGTGGTTTGCCCTGATTCCATTTTCGAAATGTCGATAATGTCGTTAATCAAAGCTAACAGGCTTTCTCCGCTCGATCGTATCAGATGGAGATAGCGTTTGGTTTCTGCTTCAGGAATAGATTGATGGATCAGTACATCTGAGAATCCCAGAATGGCGTTCATGGGGGTTCGTATTTCGTGCGACATGTTGGCCAAAAAGGCCGATTTGAGTCGGTCGCTTTCTTCGGCTCTTTGTTTTGCTTTTTTTAGCTCTTCTTCAAATTGTTTTTGGTTATTTATGTCCATTATTACACCCAGGACCCGCACTGCGTATTGATCCTTACGTTCGGTTATCATGCCATGTAACGAAAACCATCGGTATTGTCCATTAGACGTTCTTAAACGTAACTCTCCACTAAATATTTCGGTAAAGCCTGATTGATGTAATGCATAGGCTTCTTTTATCTGATCAATATCTTCAGGGTGGATGGCTGCGGGCCATGAATCTATGTCAATATGAATGTCGTCAAGCGATTCGTATCCTAACAGTCTGGCTACTTTTCCTGTTAAGAATATATGCCCGGTCGTGAAATTAAAATCCCAAAGTCCTATACTGGCTCCGTCAAGAGCCATCTCAAGACGTCGCTCGCTTTTTTTAAGTTCCGTTTCTGCAAAACGTCGTATTGCAATAATTCGTGCCAGCAAAAATATTATGAGAAGAAAAGCCGATATCACACCACTCAGAATCAGTAAACTAGTTTTGTATTTTTCAATGAATGTTGGTGGTTTGTTGATGAATGTTGTGCCGGGTGGTATTAAACTGATATCAAGTTGATGACGAACAAACTTGCTATAGTTAAGGACGGTTTTTTCCTTCCCATTGGAGAGGAATGGTCTTGATGCAGATGTATTTTCAAGCATCTCTTTCATTATCAGGGCAGCTTCCCGTCCCTGATCGTTGCCGCATATAATGATGCCACCCAGAATGATATTGTTTAACAAAAAATTCCAGTTGCTGTATATCGGAACATCAAGATATTGTGACAAGATATTGCTTTCGGTTGACATTTGTAGTGCGATGCCGTCGCGCTGCAAATAGAGGCTGAGCAGGTAAATGGCTTTGTTTTTGGGATCGAAATTTTCCAGCGTCTGCTGTAGCTGTTGTGGAGAGTTGACATAAATAGGCGTGAATACCAGATTGCGGTAGCTTTTTTGGGCCACTTCGATGAACTGATTCATGAATAGTTGTCCCATTTGCGATGAGTCGGATATTACCAGAAGGTTTTCCAGCTCAGGCTGTAATTGTTGTATTAGTTCTATTGTTTTACCATAGTTAATATCTTCTTTTACGCCTTTTACGCGCATGGTATCTACCTGGAATTTTGATAGATCATTAACCCCACAAAAGGCAATTGATTTTTGTCCCCATATCTCCGAACCATGATTTAAGACAAATTCAAAAGCTCTGTTGTCGCTACAAATGATGCCATCAATCGAGATATTCCGATATTTTTCTTTAAGGTAACGAAAGAAGGCATCTTCCTGATAGGAGTGAAAAAAACGTTTGCTGTCCATGTATTCAACTGAGAGTCGGAAGTCATTCTCTTCGGTAAGAGTTTTACTGACGCTCTGAGTTATTTCATTGGTCCACTGAAAGGAAGGATCATATGAATTGATAAGCACCACATCTTTGATGCTATCGCTAATTATTTGTCCCGACAGCGGGCTTGTTTGACATATAATAAATAGAATTATTGATAGAATGAATGGCCTCATAGGTCGTTTTTTGTCGTGAACTAAATGTAAGTTGTTTTTTTCTTTATTCCAATAATCCGGTCTTGATTTATAGGCAATTAATGATTTGGACGAGATTTTTGATGACTGATTTGGGAAAAATATGGCATAGGAATTGAACGCTAAGATGTATTGTTATATTTTTCCCCAGCTAAAATGAAATTTTTTACAAGCCTGATAATTTTCTTTTGTTTTGTTTTTTATGTGAGCGGTCAGGTTAGAGATGTTCGTTCAAAGGTGGCACAAGATAGAAATGATGCAGGGTCTGCATTAAAGTCTGAATCCAGGTCGTATTCAGGCGGAGGTGGATTTGATAAACCAGATTGGGATGGGGGTTGTGGTGCTTTTATTGCAGAAGCTTTGTTTTATTATACTTTTCAAGGTATATATATGGGTTTGAATGCCGGTCAGCAAGCCATGCGTTACCGGCAATCTGATTATCCTGAGACATTTTCGTTTGAAGGTGCTCTGAATGCCGGCTTTGATTTTAATACCAGAACAACAGCATTAGTCCCTTCGTTGCGATTGAATCATGGCCTGTTTGCTTCTGAAGTCAGATATGCAAGTACTCGTGATGTTACCGGTGTTTTAGATGTTTTTGACTGGCAGGTGCTGGTGCTTAGGGTGCCGGTGAAAAATCTGAAATTTGAATATGGCATTGGTTTTAGCCATGTGTTTTCGCCTTCAAAATCGTATCTCGATCAGAATGTCGGTTTTGATTGGTGTTTACTAAAACGACGTCTTACCTTAAAAGCACATTACCGTTGGAGTCAGAACACAAATCTGGGCAATCGGTACAGACAGGAATCTGATTTTTCCTCCGATTATGAAATATTACACTCCGGTAAGTTTCGTCTGGCACCGATGGTTGGATTTTCGTATTTTAATTATTTTGATTCCACAAAGTTCAACATGGTGAAGGCAGGCTTGATATTTCGTTTTTTTTAGGTTTATAGTGTTAGCTTAAAAAAATGCGGATCAGGCAAGAAACCTTTAGAAAAAAGGTTTCCGTCTGCGTAAAATTTTATATTCCTGGGTCGGATGAAATTACCTGTCCGCTTTCCATTTGCCCTCTTCCAAATAGATTTGTTTCGACATTTAAAAAGTGAGTTTCCTCTCGGAAATGATCTTCTTGCTGACGTTATTTATTAAGAAGCTGTGCGGCAGGTTTGTCGAGTAACCATAAGGTTTTCGCGGGGTCTGTTTTCGAAGCAGGGTAGTCGGTGTAGGCCCCGGTTTTGTTGATTATTTCTCTGACTTTTTCTGCTTTATTAGCGCCGGTCACCAAAAAAAAGATCTTTTTTGAGTGATTAATTACGCCGCCGGTTAAGGTAATGCGTTTTTGGCCAGAAATGGGGTGGGTGCCTGTTTCGCATATTTGCGATGAATTCCATAGTTTTATTTGATAGGGGAAAATGGATGCGGTATGTCCGTCGTCCCCCATGCCCAACAGCATAAGGTCAAATACAGGCCATTTCTCTGTCATCGTGACTTCTTTTTTGATGGTATGGATATAGTCGTCACATGCGGCTTCAGGGGTTAATTCTCCTTTTATTCTGAAGATGTTGTGCTCAGGTACATCTATATGGCTGAACAGATGCCGCTCAGCCATACGATAGTTACTATCCTGATGCGATGGTGCCACGCAACGCTCATCACTCCAAAAAAAACGCAGTGTTTGCCAGTTTATTTTTTCTGCATATTCTTCTGCCAAAACATCGAAAATGATTTGTGGCGTGCTGCCACCCGAAAGGGCTATGTTGACTTGTTTTTGTTGTTTTGATAGTTCAGCAACATAATTGCCAAAGAATCTTGCTAATTCTAATTTGTCTGCGAATACATTGGTCTCCATATCTGGTACGTTATGTTTTTTTACTCTAATTTTTTGTGTTCAAAAACTTAGCAACAGACTATTTTGAGTCTGTCCTTAAACTAAGTGTTTAAAATATAAAGTTCAAATTCAAGGCTTGTGAAGTCATGAAAATCAAGGAGTTTATTTTTCGTAAATGACTGTTTTTATGACAAGCATAACGCAGAAGTTGACTTTATAGACAAACACTATTTAAATCGCCGGTTTTTAAAGTGTTTTTATTCAGTGATCACTTTTTTTTAACCGTTTTAAATATGTTTTTGATGTTAGTCGTTACAGTTCACAGTATTCACCATCGCCGGTCAAATTTTTGCAGGGATAGCGCCAGGTTTGTGCTCCTTCGATGAGTTGGTCTGACACATCGGGTCCCCAGGTGCCTGCCGGGTAACCATGAACCTTTATGCATGGTCTCTTTTTCCAGGCATTTAGTATGGGGGTAACGAATTTCCAGGCCGCTTCAACGGCGTCGCCACGCGAATATAGCGTTGCATCGCCTAGCATACAATCAAGTAAAAGCCTTTCGTAGGCACTGGGCAGATAGGTGTCGTTTAAATCGGAATAGTGAAAATCCATATTGACATCCTGTACATTAAAACCGGCCCCCGGTACTTTCATCCCGAATTTCAGCAGCAAGCCTTCGTCGGGTTGAATGCGTATAACTAATTGGTTTTGTTGACGCATAATGTTTTTGTCGTCGGAGAAAATGTGATGGGGCGTGCTTTGAAAATGAATGACAATTTCAGTGACACGGGTTGGTAAGCTTTTCCCGGTTCTGATATAGAATGGTACGCCGGCCCAGCGCCAGTTATCAATAAAAAATTTCATGGCCACAAAGGTCTCGGTGCGCGATTTTGGGTTTACACCTTCTTCTTCGCGATATGCCTTCATGGTTTTTCCTTTTATTTCGGATGCGGTGTACTGTCCTCTGAGGACAAATTCTTCCACTTTATCTTCGGGGATGGGGCGAAGCGATTGCAGTACTTTTACTATTTCGTCACGAATACTGTCGGCGCTGATAAGTGTTGGAGGTTCCATGGCCACCAGTGAGGCCAACAGAAGCAGGTGATTCTGAACCATGTCGCGAAGGGCGCCGGATCCTTCGTAATAACCGCCTCTACTGCCTACGCCTATCTCTTCTGCCGAAGTGATTTCTACATGATGAATGTAATTGCGGTTCCAAAGCGGCTCGAAAATGCCATTGGAAAAACGAGTCACCAACAGATTTTGTACCGTCTCTTTACCCAGATAATGGTCGATGCGATAAATCTGTTCTTCGTTAAAAACTTTTTGCAGATCCTTATTTAGCTGGTGTGCACTTTCCAGATCGTAACCAAATGGCTTCTCAACAATCAGACGCTTAAATCCATCGCGCTCGTCGTTGAGTCCCTGTTTTGCAATGTACTGCGGAATAATCGGATACATGCTTGGGGGTGTAGCCAGATAGAATGTGTAATTGTTTTCAGTTTTTAAGGCTGAATTAAGATCGGTAATTTTGTCTTTTAAGCCTTTGTATTCACTCTCTTCTTTGGTGTTGAATGCATAATAGTAAAGACAGTTAAGAAATTTATCCCGATGGGCTTTGTCTTTTGCTTTGGTGCTTGCAAATCGATCAATACCCTCAGACATTTTGGCTCTGAAATCAGCATCTGATATTTTAGTACGTCCCAGGCCTAAAATGCCAAAGTGATCCGGCAATAAATTTTGAGTGTATAAATCAAATACCGATGGAATAAGCTTGCGGTAGGTCAGATCACCCGAAGCTCCAAATATGACTAATAAATGATTGTTTGGTTTTTTCATATTGATATCAAATCTTTTTTTTTGATTATTATAAAGGTTGCGATTGAATGGAACCTTCGTACGGGTATTTTAACAATTTTGGTGTGTTTTCGTTCACCCGTTTCTGTTTTGTCAGGCTTTCAATGACTGTAAATTTAGTAATTTTTATTTTTCTTAGTGATTGCTGTGATTTAGATATTTTTTGTGTCGTCTTTTACTTGTATTTTGGTTTTTGATACAGATATTTGGTAGCTCTTGTTTTAAAATTTAAAGTCTGTTCATCAAGTCAGGAATTTGGTTAATTAAAATGAGCAATAGTTCATTTTGGAAAATATTTTTACCTTTAAACCTTTGGTAAAGCGCAAATATCAATACGTGAAATTGATTTAATCAACGGGGAAGGTATTCGAACAAATTGGTTGATGGTTTTACCGGTTTTGTATTTTTTTTTAACGATAGAAATCAGATATGATAAAAATAACCGTTTTAATTGATAACACGGTCGGCTCTGGAATGTTGGCCGAACATGGCTTTTCTTGTTTTATAGAGGATGCTTATAGCGATACCCGATGGTTGTTTGATACGGGCGCTTCGGGTTTGTTTGTGAAAAATGCCTCCCAATTGGGGTTTGATGTTAGCCAGGTGGATGGCGTGGTACTGAGTCATGGCCATTATGATCATGGTGGCGGATTATCGCATGTTAAGGGTCAACGGTTGATTTGTCATCCCGACTGTTTTTCCGGCCATTTTAGGGGAAAAGATCATTCGTACATTGGATTACCGATGACCGGTTCGGAAATAAGGAAATCGTTTCGTCTTGAAACGGCACGTGAACCTTTACAATTAACCGATCGGATGTGGTTTTTGGGGGAGATCCCGCGTGTCACTGATTTTGAGTCACAAACAACGCCTTTTGTTTTGGCTGATGGGTCGCCCGACTTTGTGGCCGACGACAGTGCTTTGGCTATTGTTGTTGAGGATGGCTTGTTTGTGTTGACTGGTTGTGGCCATTCGGGTGTTGTAAATACGCTTGAATATGCCAAAAAGGTAACGGGAGTTCATCGAATTAAAGGTGTAATGGGGGGGTTTCATTTGAAAGCGGATAATAAGCAAACCCAACTTACCATTGAATACCTACAAAGGGAAAAGGTGGACATGGTTTTACCTTCGCATTGTACCGCGCTGCCGGCGTTAAGTGCTTTTTGGCAAGTTTTTAAATTTGAACAGGTTAAAACAGGTACGCAAGTTCTTGTCGGATAAAAAAAATATCAATAAAGTGAACAATAGTTCATTTAATTGTGTAAATTTGTTCTGTCAGTGCGGTTAATTGTAGCTGTCATTTGTTGTTTTAACTTAAAATAATTTATTATGCCGGGAATGGATGGTAAAGGACCGGAAGGTCGCGGAAGCGCTACCGGTCGGGGTTTAGGAAATTGTAAAAACAATTCCGAAAAAAAGAGTGGTGTCCGTATTGGACAGGGTCTGGGTTTACGTCGTAAAGCCGGCGGCGGTCAGGGTGGCGGAAAGCGCAAACAGTATGGTAATAATGGCGGGGCATAAACTGCTGTTTTGCTTCTGTAATGAATAATGCGGCACGCAGGTTAAATAGAGTTTGTTTATAAAATCTGATTTTTGCGTACTGTTTGTTTTCAATGTCTGGTTTGACGTAAGATTCAGCCGGAATGTAACAGTGCTGTTTGTTGAAGAGTGTTGTTTTATGAATATTTTAATTTATCAGGATTTCATGCGTCATGAAATCCTGATTTTTTTTTGGGTAGCCGGTAATTAATCAATGGCTGTTTATGAAGTTTAACTTCTGTGTTACGTTTGCTTTCAAAGGCTTTATTTGTCGTCGCAAATGAGTATTTTTTGAAAGTGAGCCTGATAAAAATAATAGGGTTTCCTTGCTGGCATAAATTAAATGATTAAATTATATGTCTAATATAGATTATAATTTAATCATGTATCTTAATTGTCATACATTTCATAGTTTGAGGTATGGGGTTTTGTCGCCCGGAGAATTGGTTTCGCGGGCAGCAACGATGGGAATTGAAGTGTTGGTATTGACCGATATAAACAGCAGTTCGGGTGTTTACGATTTTGTTCAGGCTTGCCGGCAGGCAGGCATTACGCCGGTGGTCGGGATCGAGTTTCGTGAGGATGGCCGGTTGCTGTATACGGGTATTGCCCGTAATATAGATGGGTTTGGCGAATTAAACCGGTTCTTAACGCGTCACAGATTGGCAAAGTTACGGTTACCTTTTTTTGCGCCCTTGTTCGAATCGGCTTTTGTGATTTATCCTTTTGATGGTAACATACCCACAGTCCTGCGCGAAAATGAATTTATTGGTATTCGTCATCATCAGTTAAACCGTTTGGTTACAACGTCTAAAAACCTGCCACGGCATCGTCTGGTTGTGTGGCAGCCGGTGGTTTTTACTTCCCGGCAGGGGTGGGAGGTGCATCGTCATTTACGGGCCATCGACCGGAATGTGCTTCTTTCCCATCTCAAGGATACAGAAGTTGCTTCACCGTTTGACTGGCTGGTGCCTCCTCTGAAATTGCAGGAAGGTTTTAGTTCTTTCTCCTTTATATTGAGTCAAACGGATGATTTACTTAAGCAATGTTCTCTGGATATAGATTTTACGACCGTTAAAAATCGGAAAAGTTATACCGGCAGTAGCGATGGCGATGCTCAATTGCTACGGCGATTGGCCAGAGAGGGTTGTGAGCGGCGCTATGGTGTTGATCAGGTTGAGGCAAAGCAGCGTGTTGATAAGGAGTTGAATATTATTTTTCAGATGGGTTTTGCGGCTTATTTTCTTATAACCTGGGATATTGTGCAGTTTGCTCTGTCGCAGAGTTTCTATCACGTAGGTCGCGGGAGTGGCGCCAATAGTGTGGTGGCTTATTGTTTGCAGATTACGGATGTTGATCCCATCGGTCTTGATCTTTATTTTGAGCGTTTTTTGAATCCGAAACGATCATCACCGCCTGATTTTGATATTGATTTTTCGTGGCGCGACAGGGAAACGGTGCAACGTTATATTTTTGAGCGTTTTGGTCCGGATCATGTGGCATTACTTGGTGCCATTGTGACATTTCAAAAGCGTTCGACGGTGCGTGAGCTCGGTAAAGTGTATGGGTTGCCGGTTGAGGAAATTGAGATGCTCTCCAGACCGGGTGGGGACTATCGAAACAATGAAATAGCGGCTCAGATCTTTTCTGTGGCCGAAGTGATCAGTAACTTTCCCAATTCACGGTCTATCCATGCCGGTGGTGTGCTTATCTCCGATGCCCCAATTACCGATTATACGGTGGTGGAGTTACCTCCCAAAGGACTGCCTACGGCTCAGATGGATATGTATGCCGCTGAAAGTATCCGGTTTGATAAATTGGATATTCTTTCGCAGCGGGGTATCGGGCATATCAAAGATTGTGCGACGATTGTACAGCAAAATTGTGACGAGACAATTGATGTACACGATGTGGAACGGTTTAAGCAAGACCCTCGCGTTAAACAATTATTGCGGGCGGGCGAAACGATAGGTTGTTTTTATATTGAAAGTCCGGCAACCCGTGGCTTGTTGACAAAGTTGCGGTGTGATAATTACCTCACGCTGGTGGCGGCCAGCTCAATTATACGGCCGGGTGTGGCAGGTTCGGGTATGATGCGTGAGTATATCTACCGGTTTCATAATCCCGATAAGTTTAGTTATGCTCATCCTGTTATGGAGCAGCAGTTGAAGGAGACTTATGGTGTTATGGTATATCAGGAGGATGTTATCAAAGTGTGTCATCATTTTGCCGGTTTGGATCTGGCCGATGCCGATGTGTTGCGACGCGCTATGAGTGGAAAGTATCGGTCCCCGTCAGAGTTTCAGGTTATTGTGGATCGTTTTTTTAATAATTGTCGCGAAAGAGGATATCCCGATGAATTGACCAAAGAGGTGTGGCGACAGATAAAATCATTTGCCGGTTACTCTTTTTCCAAGGCGCATTCAGCGTCGTATGCGGTTGAGAGTTTTCAGAGTCTGTACCTAAAGGCCCATTATCCGTTGGAATTTATGGTTGCTGTGATCAATAATTTTGGCGGTTTTTATGCGTCGTGGGTATATGTGCACGAGGCTCGTCGGCAGGGCGGCACGGTTCATTTGCCCTGCGTTAACCGAAGCGATTATCTGACGTCGATACAGGGCAAAGATATTTATCTGGGGCTGATTTTTATTCGGGATTTGGAACAACAGCTGGCTTTAAACATTGTGGATGAAAGACGTATACATGGCGACTTTAAAGGGTTGGAGGATTTAATTGTGCGGACAGGTATTGGACGCGAGCAGATTTTGCTGCTCATCAGGGTGGGCGCGTTGCGTTTTACCGGACTGAATAAGCCAAAACTGCTCTGGGAAGCTCACATGTATCTGACGCGTGATAAGGAAAAAGTGGCTACGCCTAAGTTGTTTCCTTTGCCTGGCCGTCATTATTCTTTGCCGCAACTGTTGCAACAACCGATTGAAGATGCCTACGATGAAATGGAGCTTTTGGGATTTCCGGTGACGTTGACGAAATTTGAATTGCTGAAAACGTCTTTTCGTGGTGAGATAAAAGCCTCTCAGATGCTTAACTATGTGGGGCGAAAGGTGCGTATGGTGGGGGAGTTGGTTACCATTAAGTATGTCAGGACGGTGACACACGAACCGATGTTTTTTGGTGCTTTTTTGGACGACGAGGGCGTTTTTTTTGATACGGTGCATTTTCCCCAGGTGTCCAAAAAATATCCGTTCCGGGGGGATGGTGTTTATCTAGTGCTGGGGACTGTTACCGAAGAGTTTGGCATGCCACTGCTGGAGGTGGATAAAATGGCTGTGCTTCCGTTGTGTCCCGATCCCAGGGGTAACTAAAAGTGCTATTTACAACAGTCAATTTACATCTTTCAAGGTTTATAAGTTTCAAAAATGAAGCTCTCTGACTTTTCGGACAGCACAAAAAACCGCTGCAAAAATTAATTTGCAGCGGTTTATAATAATTCCGATTTCTAGGCTAAATGAATTTTTAGATCTTCTTCCACCGTCCCGATTCCTGCTATTCCAAAGTTGTCCACCAATACCTTAACTACATTCGGAGATAAAAATGCCGGTAATGTGGGGCCGAGGTGTATGTCTTTAACGCCCAAATATAAAAGGGCCAGAAGAACAATCACCGCTTTTTGCTCATACCATGCAATGTTGTAAGCTATGGGCAATTCATTGATGTCATTTAGCTCGAATACTTCTTTTAATTTGAGAGCTGTAACAACCAGGGAGTATGAGTCGTTACACTGGCCGGCATCCAAAACACGCGGAATGCCGTTAATATCACCCAGCGGCAGTTTGTTGTACCTGTATTTGGCACAGCCGGCGGTAAGTATTACTGTATCGTGGGGCAGTTGCTCTGCAAATTCGGTATAGTATTCACGACCTTTCATCCTGCCATCGCAACCGGCCATGACTAAGAATTTTTTGATTGCTCCGGTTTTTATGGCATCCACAATTTTGTCGGCCAGTTGCAGGATCTGGTTATGTGCAAAGCCACCGATTATTTCTCCGGTTTCAATTTGCGTTGGCGCCGGCAGTTTTTTGGCGTGTTCAATTATAGCCGAGAAATCTTTTGGCAGCCCGTTTTTTCTATCCGGTATGTGAGTGCATCCTTTAAAGCCTGATGCTCCGGTGGTATAAACTCGGTCCTTATAACTGTCTTTGGGAGGAACAATACAGTTGGTTGTAAATAGAACGGGGCCGTTGAAGGTTTCAAACTCTTCTTTTTGTTTCCACCAGGCGTTGCCGTAGTTCCCCACAAAGTGTTTGTATTTTTTGAATGCGGGATAGTAGTGTGCCGGTAACATTTCACTGTGAGTGTAAACATCAACACCTGTTCCTTCTGTTTGCTTTAGCAGTTCCTCCATGTCTTTCAGGTCATGACCACTGATAAGAATGGCAGGATTGTTTCTAACGCCAATGTTTACTTTTGTTATTTCCGGATTACCATACGTGTTGGTATTTGCCTTGTCGAGTAACGCCATTACGTTTACGCCATGCTCTCCACATTCTAAAGTCAATGCCACCAACTCGGCAGTTGTTATGTCATTTCTTGTGATGGCAACCAACGCTTTATGCATAAATGCGAAAACTTTCTCGTCGGTGCAGTCCAAATTGTAAGCGTGTTCAGCATACGCTGCCATCCCTTTTAAGCCATAGGTGACAAGCTCTTTTAACGAACGGATGTCTTCATCCTGTTCAGTCAGAACCCCAACCAGTATGCTTTTTGCAACAATAGCCTCTTTGTTCTCGGCTTTCCAGGTGGCATTGGCGGGCAAATCGGATGGTAATTCAACCCCTTTGTGTTCTAATTCTGTTTTTAATGCTTCGCGAACCTGAATTCCTTCGATTATTTTATTTGTGATTTTTTCATCGTCAAAATTTGCATTGGTAATGGTTACAAATAGTGCTTCGAAGACAAACTTGTTGGCTTTATCGATAGCTATTGAATTCTTTTTGGCAATTTCAGCAATTAAAGAAACGCCCTTTGTTACATACACCAATAAATCCTGAAGGTTTGCGGTGGAATCCTGTTTCCCGCATACGCCAACTTTTGTACAACCGGTTCCTTTTGCAGCTTCCTGACATTGGTAACAAAACATACTCATGGTTTATTTTTTAAGTTTCTGATTTCATATAAACATTGCAAAGGTCAACCATTTGTACTACTAATTCTGTAACATATGTTACGCGGATTCAGAAAATGAAATTTGGAGTGATGCTATTTCTGAAAAAGAAGTGTGTTTACCCTTTTTGTTAAGCCCTCATTCGCAGGAAGGTTAATTATGAAGTCTGAAATTTAAAGCTTTTACCAATGAAAAGAATCTTGCGGTTTGTTGTAACTGATTATAAACCTTTTCAATATTGCATTTTATCCACGTTGACGCAGACGATCGAAAGCGTTAGTTTTGTTATCTGCTTTTTTTTAATATTTCCGTTAACTCCGAAGGTTCGGCTCTGTTGCGATAGTCAGCATCCATGAACGCATATATTATTTGATGCTTTTCATTGATAATATAAGTGGCGGCCAATGGGAGTTCGTTTGTTTTATTGCCATTGTATTCGTTCAGGCCAAAGGATTTATTGTAAATTTTAGCAACGCCATCAGTGAGCCTAAAAACGATGTTGTACTGCTTTGCAACGGTATTTCCAACATCGCTGAGGACTTCAAAACTCAAATTATGTTTTTCGGAAGTGCTCAATGATTTGTCGGGTAATTCAGGGGTTAAAGCGATTAGATTAGCGCCATGTTTTTTAAATTCAGGTAATTCCGATTGTAATTCCTGAAGCGTTAAATTGCAGTAGGGGCACCAACCACCTCTGTACCATGTTAATATTACTTTCCCTTTTTTTAAATAGTCATACAGTTCAACCGGTTGTCCCAATGCATTGTTCAATACGAAATTCGGGGCGATGTCACCAACGTTCAGAGCTTTGTCAAGTATTCCGCTTGTTGCCACCGAGTCAATACCTTTTTTGTAGATCTCTTTTTTAGTCTTGTCTGCGTTCAATTCGAAGGCCGCTTTTTTTTCATCCAAAAGACTTTTTAGCGTTTGTTTGTTATTTTCCATGGTGGTGACTTTTTTGTCGGAATTTGATTGTTTGTTGTTTTTACATGATACAAACATCGTACTGAATACGAGCGCGATCAATAAAATATTTTTCATCTTTAATTTGTTTTAGATTTTGTTTAAAAACCGGTTTTTACGTTTGTCGCAAATTTGGTAAACCTGTTTAATGCTTATTTGTTCAATTTGGAAGAAGAGGGAAATGGCTAAATTGAAGTAAATTGCAGATGAGTCACCGGTAGTTGTTGTTGGTGGTTGGCGTCCACTTGTTTAGTTAAATATGTTGCTGGCTTATTTGTTGTGATGATTGATCTGTTTTGTGACGATCATTTTATCTGAATGCCGGTTTTATTCTCTTACAAAAGCAGGTGTTTCTTAGTCCGGTGGTTGTCCCTAACTTAGAGTCTGTCCATAAACTACGTGTTTGAAATATAAAGTTCAAATACGAGGCTTGCGAAGTCATAAAAATCAAGGAGTTTACTTTTCGTAAATGACTGTTTTTATGACAAGCGTAACGAAGTAGTTGACTTTATAGACAAACGCTACTTAGTCCGGTTGTTGTCCCTAACTTAGAGTCTGTCCATAAACTACGTGTTTGAAATATAAAGTTCAAATACGAGGCTTGCGAAGTCATAAAAAATCAAGGAGTTTACTTTTCGTAAATGACTGTTTTTATGACAAGCGTAACGAAGTAGTTGACTTTATAGACAAACACTACTTAGTCCGGTTGTTGTCCCTTACTTAGTCCGGTTGTTGTCCCTTACTTAGTCCGGTTGTTGTCCCTTACTTAGTCCGGTTGTTGTCCCTTACTTAGTCCG
>NZ_JBQTGJ010000005.1:0-305 GCF_052400685.1 Geofilum sp. OHC36d9 | reverse complement strand
GTCCGGTTGTTATCCCTTACTTAGTCCGGTTGTTGCCCTTACTTAGTCCAATAATTGGTCTATAAAAATCTACTTCGGCGTTACCATTGCTCTCGAAATAGTGATTTACGGGAGTAAACTCACTCTTTTCGCGGTTCACCAGCCTTGAATTTGAACTTGCCGGATCAAATTCATGACTAAAAATGGGTCTCCAGCTTTTTATCGTTTTCAGATATCACTTATTTCAACGTATCCACCCCATTGCGTGCATATTTCATAATTAGATGATCGGGAATATTTTTGCATCAAAAAAAACATGAGCAAGA
>NZ_JBQTGJ010000004.1:288091-289579 GCF_052400685.1 Geofilum sp. OHC36d9 | reverse complement strand
TTCGGCCCGCTGACGACCGGCGCACGGGTGAGTAACGCGTATGCAACCTGCCTGTAACAAGGGGATAGCTCCCTGAAAGGGGAATTAATACCGTATAAGACCACACTTTCGCATGGAAGAGGGGTAAAATATTTATAGGTTACAGATGGGCATGCGTGACATTAGCCAGTTGGTGAGGTAACGGCTCACCAAAGCAACGATGTCTAGGGGTTCTGAGAGGAAGGTCCCCCACACTGGTACTGAGACACGGACCAGACTCCTACGGGAGGCAGCAGTGAGGAATATTGGTCAATGGACGCAAGTCTGAACCAGCCATGTCGCGTGCAGGAAGACGGCCCTATGGGTTGTAAACTGCTTTTGTATGGGAAGAAAGTTAGCTACGTGTAGCTATTTGCCGGTACCATACGAATAAGCATCGGCTAACTCCGTGCCAGCAGCCGCGGTAATACGGAGGATGCGAGCGTTATCCGGATTTATTGGGTTTAAAGGGTGCGTAGGCGGAATGGTAAGTCAGTGGTGAAATACTGCAGCTTAACTGTAGAATTGCCATTGATACTGTCATTCTTGAGTACAGTTGAGGTAGGCGGAATGTGGTGTGTAGCGGTGAAATGCATAGATATACCACAGAACACCGATTGCGAAGGCAGCTTACTAAAGTGTCACTGACGCTGAAGCACGAAAGCGTGGGTATCAAACAGGATTAGATACCCTGGTAGTCCACGCCGTAAACTATGATTACTAGTTGTTTGCGATATATTGTAAGCAACTGAGCGAAAGCATTAAGTAATCCACCTGGGGAGTACGTCGGCAACGATGAAACTCAAAGGAATTGACGGGGGCCCGCACAAGCGGAGGAACATGTGGTTTAATTCGATGATACGCGAGGAACCTTACCTGGGCTTAAATGGGGAGTGACGTATGCCGAAAGGTGTATTTCTTCGGACACTCTTCAAGGTGCTGCATGGTTGTCGTCAGCTCGTGCCGTGAGGTGTCGGGTTAAGTCCCATAACGAGCGCAACCCCTATCGATAGTTACCAGCACATAATGGTGGGGACTCTATCGAGACTGCCGGTGTAAACCGCGAGGAAGGTGGGGATGACGTCAAATCAGCACGGCCCTTACGTCCAGGGCTACACACGTGTTACAATGGCCGGTACAAAGGGCAGCTACACAGCGATGTGATGCGAATCCTAAAAACCGGTCTCAGTTCGGATCGAAGTCTGCAACCCGACTTCGTGAAGCTGGATTCGCTAGTAATCGCGCATCAGCCATGGCGCGGTGAATACGTTCCCGGGCCTTGTACACACCGCCCGTCAAGCCATGGAAGCCGGGAGTACCTGAAGTATGTAACCGCAAGGAGCGTCCTAGGGTAAAACTGGTGACTGGGGCTAAGTCGTAACAAGGTAGCCGTACCGGAAGGTGTGGCTGGAACACCTCCTTTCTGGAGAGCTGTCTCAAAGACTTTGGAAAAAGATGGACTCAAGATGA